>JAIQFZ010000160.1 GCA_020073015.1 Terriglobia bacterium
TCGAAGCCGCGGGCGCGGTGGTACTGGGCAAGCTGAATTGCGACGAATTCGCCATGGGGTCGTCGAACGAAAACTCGGCGTATCACGAGGTGCACAATCCGCGTGATAAAAGCCGGGTGCCGGGTGGATCTTCTGGGGGATCGGCTGCAGCCGTTGCGGCGGAAATGGCAGTTGCGACCCTGGGCTCCGACACCGGCGGATCGATCCGTCAGCCGGCATCGTTCTGCGGCGTGGTGGGATTGAAGCCAACCTACGGCCGCGTGTCGCGCTACGGGCTGATCGCATTTGCCTCGTCGCTCGATCACATCGGCCCGTTTGCGAAGACCGTAAGAGAAGTTGCGCTGGTATTGCGCACGATTGCCGGACGCGATCCGATGGATTCAACTTCGGCTGAAGTGCCGGTTCCCGATTACGTTGCCGAGTTGGAAAAGCCAATCAAGGGCCTGAAGATCGGCGTGGCGAAGGAGTATTTTGGCGAGGGACTCGATCCCGAAGTTCGCGCGGCGGTCGAGGCCGCAATTCAAAAGCTGGCCGAGATGGGATGCGAGGTCGTGCCCGTCTCATTGCCGCACACCGAGTACGCGATTCCGACGTACTACATCGTGGCCACAGCGGAAGCCTCGTCGAACCTGGCGCGCTACGACGGCGTGCGCTACGGATTCCGCTCGCCCAAGACGCACACGCTATCCGACATGTACCGGCTGAGCCGCGATGGCGGCTTTGGGATGGAAGTGAAGCGCCGCATCATGCTCGGCACCTACGCGCTGAGCGCGGGATACTACGATGCCTACTACCTGAAAGCGCAGAAAGTGCGCACGCTGCTGACACGTGATTTCGACGAGGCGTTCAAGAAAGTCGATGTTATTGCCGCCCCAACTTGTCCGACGCCGGCGTTCAAGCTGGGCGAGAAGGTGAATGATCCGAATCACGAGAGACTCCCTATCGGCCTGCAGTTGTTTGGACGGCACTTTGATGAGGCCACGCTGTTGCGGGTCGCGCATGCCTACGAGCAAGCGAGAATACACACTTAGGGACAGCCGCCCCCGGCTGTCTAGGCGGGCGAAGCCCGCCTTCGGTCACAGGACGTCGTAATACCGCTCCCCCGCGCACGCTTTGCACAGAACCCGGCCGTCGCGCTGGACTTCCCTGCGGAAATTGATTCCTTCTCCGCACTCCGCGCACACGATGCGCTCGCCCTTGTATCCCGGAAATTCTTCCGCGGGCAGTTCGACTTTCACCCACTGCGTCGCGAACAGGTCATCCTCCGGCATCTCGCGGTAAGCAAGCATCTGCTGCTGGTTCTTGTTTTCAATTTCGGGGTGCATTTCGCGCGCCAGCTTTTTGGACGATTCTTTCGCGGCGATGCGGATGGCTTTGCCGGTACTCACGTCCACGAACGTCGCGGCCATCTTGCCCCAGTCGCGGAATTTGAGCGCGCGCTTGCCCAGGCGGCATCCGGTGACCACGGCGATCGCGTCAGTGGCGCAGCGGTCGATTTCGACGAAGGTGACCAGGCGTTTGCGGTCTTTGCCGTGAGGGTCCTCGATGCCGAGCTTCTCCAGCCCCAGCATGGCCATGCGCACGCCCAGCACCTGCCCGGCGCAGAGGTGGCCATGGGCTTGTTCAGCGTCGCGGAGGTAGTCGTCGAGGGATTTCATAGGGCAGGCTCTCGGCTTTGGGCCCTCGGCTCTCTGCCTTTCAATTCGTTGTCATTCCGAGAAGCGAAAGCGACGAGGAATCGGCAGTTCTCCGTGCCCTCGGCAAACTGCAGATCCCTCGCTGCGCTCGGGATGACAACTAACAGTCTCATTTCCTGCGCCAGCGCACCCCGTCTTTTGTGTTCTCCACGATGATGCCGGCCGCGATTAGCTCTGCGCGAAGCGTATCCGATTCTGTGAACTTGCGTGCATTGCGCGCGGCTTGCATCTCCGCGAGTTTTTGATTCACCTGTTCATCGGAGAGTTGTGCGGAGCCCGCCAATTCCTGCAGTTCGGGGCTGATGTCTTCTTCGCGCCCCTCTGCACGGGCCCACGCGAGGACCGCTTTCATCTTGGGCTGGTCGTCGTCTTTGAGCACGTCGAAGATTTCGTCGAATTTGTCGAGCGCCGAGAGCAGGCAGGGAACATCTTCTTTGCGGACCTCGGACGCATCGAACGCGGCATTCGCCTTGCGCACCATGTCGAAGACAGCGGCTTGCGCTTCGGCCGTGTTCAGGTCGTCGTCGAGCGCACTCTTCATGCGAGTGGTGGTTTCGGTCGCCAGTTGTGCCATGGCCGGGTTTGCGCCGGCAGGGAATTGCGTGCTGGTCAGACGGAATTTGAAGTTGCGCAGCTTCTCAACCGAACTCGCCGCCGACTTCAGGCCGTCGAACGTGAAGTTCAGCTGATTGCGATACGGCACCTGCGTCAGCAGCCAGCGGATTGACGACGGCTTATGACCCTTGAGCACAAGATCGCGGATCGTGAAAAAGTTGCCCAGGCTCTTCGACATCTTCTGGCCCTCGACCAGCAGGAAGCGGGCGTGAAACCAGTAGCGCGCAAACTGTTTTCCGCTGAGCGCCTCGGATTGAGCGATTTCGTTTTCGTGGTGGGGAAAGATGAGGTCTTCGCCCCCGGCGTGCAAATCGAAGCTGGGCCCGAGTTGTTCCATCGACATCACGGAGCACTCGATGTGCCAGCCCGGACGTCCCGGGCCGATGGATGTATCCCACGAGGCCTCGCCCGGCTTGGGCGCCTTCCAGAGCGCGAAGTCGCGGGCATTGTCCTTGTCGTACTCATCGACATCGACGCGCGCCCCGTCGGTCATGCCCGCAAAATCCTTCTTCGAGAGTTTCCCGTATTTGGGAAACCGGGCGATCCGGAAGTAGTACGAGCCATCCTCGGTGCGGTAAGCAAAACCCTTCTTCACTAGTTCGGCGATAAAATCCGCCATTTGCTTGATGTGCTCGGTGGCGCGCACCAGAACCGGTGGCTGGATATTCAGCGCAGCGGAATCCTCGAGGAATGCCTGTTGAAACTTGGCGGTGTATTGCTGCACGGTAACGCCATCGCGCGCGGAGTTGCGGATGATCTTGTCGTCCACGTCGGTAATGTTCATCACGTAGCGCACGTCGTACCCGCTCTGGCGGAGGAAGCGGTAGAGCAGGTCAACCGCGATGAAGGTGCGGTAATTCCCGATGTGGCCGTAGTCGTAAACCGTCGGTCCGCAGGCGTACATGCGAACGCGGTTGCCGTCGATGGAGTGGAAGTCTTCGATTTTTCCGGAAAGAGTGTTATAGAGGCGCAGTGGCATGAAGGAATTCGTCAGCGTGATGCGAACCCATCATTCTAATGTGCTCGCAAGGAATTTCAATCACCATGGCCGCACGTTTCATGTCCTCGGTGCCATCCGCTTATTCCTGGTACTCAGGCTCCCGCTTCCATCCCGAAAGCATGGAGAAGAAGTTTGACCAGCCATGCAGCACGACCATGATCAGATGCCCGGGAATAAACGCGAGGAACCCGCACATGGCCGCAAAATGCGCGCGCTGGTGTTTGCGCCGACCAGCTTCAGGAAGTCGGAGATCCGCGTGCCGCCGAACGCTCCGATCACGTCCCAGCCTTCCACGCAAACGTGGCGCGTGTTCTGGTTGATCTTGGGCAGCGCCTGAATCTGCGACAACTTGTACTCGCCCGGACGCTGCACATCGCCCTCGACGGTCAGCGTCCACTTCTCCAGGTCGACTCCGGGATCGGTCACGTCGTAGCCGTTGTAGGGGAAGTTGGAGAGGGGCACGACTTCCGAATTCGAGAAGGTCGGTGCGAGGTGCTGGGAGCGAGACAAGCCTCCCGACGCCCAGTCGCTGCAGCGAACGCCCGCCGCAACCAGGTGATCGCTCAGCTTGGGGAAGGCAAACACGCCCAGCACGGCCACCGGCGCGAGCTTCAACAATTGGCGGCGGCTCTGCCGTTTCAGTTCCTGGTCTTCCATTCGCTCGATCATTTGATGTCGTTGCGGTCAGGAGACCTTAGCACACATGGGATTCGGATTGGGGATGGAAGTTCCAGATCAACAGTCCGCCGGGCGGGGCGTCCGGCTCTCCATTTCGGCTGTGTCACACGTGACACACACGCGCTTGCCGGCACACGAACTCTCGGCGGAACCTTATTGTAACTACTGTAGTTTCAGTGTCCTATGAGTGGTCGCACACCTGCTTTTTCTTTTGGCGAGTGCAGTCAGAAGCAAGCAGGAGCAGCGCGATGAAGCTGGGAAACGGCAAAGCGAATCGGCAGAAAAAAGCGATCTGGGCTCTGGCCATTGGGCTGGGGATGCCGCTGGCAATGTCGACCACGGGCGCGGCCCTGCAGACGTCGGTTCCCACCACTCCGAGCCCCAAGGCGCCCGAGTTCGCCAAAGCCACGGTGCGCTGGGTCCTGGTCAGCATCCCCGACCGCAAGCTGGCGCTGTTTGAAAACGGGACGGTCGTCCGCATCTATCGCGTCGCGGTCGGCAAGACTTCGACCCCGAGTCCGGTCGGCGAGTTCAAGATCGTCAACCGCGTCACCAACCCGACCTACTACCACAAGGGTCAGGTCATCGCCGCCGGCAAGGGGAACCCGGTGGGCACGCGCTGGATGGGACTGAGCGCGAAGGGCTACGGCATCCACGGGACCAACCAGCCGAGCTCGATCGGCAAAGCGGCATCGACGGGATGCATTCGCATGGGCAAGCAGGACCTCGAAGAACTGTTCGCGCTCGTCGACGCAGGCGACATAGTCCAGATTCGGGCCGAACACGACCAGCAGGTCGCTTCGATCTTCGGAGGAAGCGTGGAGACCGAGACGATCGCCCAGGTCGAGGGCGAATCGAGCACGGGCGGCGGACAGTAGCCGCTGAATTTCTTGTAGAGACGAGGCTCGCCTCGTCTCGGCAGTCAAGGGTTAGGGAGGCAAGTCATGGAAACGATGCTGCAAGCTCTGGTGGTTCTCGGCGGGCTGACCTTCTCGCTCGCCGCCGCTCTTCTGATCGAAGAACTCATCTTCGGACAAATCGTCCGCGTGGCCTTTGCCCGCCGCGTGGAAATTCCTAAACCTGGGCACAAACACTGAAAGGAGCACCACCATGCTGTTCGTGAAGTACCTGCTGCTGAGCGCGGGGATTGCGATGTTCGTGATCGCCGCTGGAATTCTCACCTACGACGCGTACCTGCTGATCTATTACCGCCGCGGACGGCTGTACCCGGAGGGGACCACGCCGCTTCCACCGCCACCCGCCTTCCGCTGGCGCACTCCGGTTGCGCTGGTCATGCTGGCCTGGGCGCCGCTGCTCATCTCTGCCGGCATTGTGATCGTGCCCGCTGGAATGGCCGGCGTCCGCGTCAGCCAGACCAAGGGGACGCTCGCCGGAACGCTGTACCCCGGCGTGCACTTCGTCACGCCGATGGTGGAGCGGGTCGAGCTGTTCAACACGCGCGACCAGTTGTTCACCACTGGCATCACCGAAGATGGGCTCGCCAAGGGCGCGGTGAAAGGCGCACCGCTGCACGTGCAAGCCAAAGAAGGCCTGACGCTCGGACTCGCCATCACGGTGCGCTATCAGGTTGATCCCAAGCGCCTCGATTACATCGAAGCGAATCTGCCACAACCGCTCGAAAAAGAAATCGTGCCGCCCGTGGTCGCCACCGCGTGGCGCGAACTTGTTTCCTCTTACACCGTGCGCGAAGTGTTTTCTGCCAAGCGCGAGGAAGTCCGGCAGCGCGCCAGCGAAGCGATCCGCAAGCGCCTGGCCGCCGATGGCATCGTCGTGAAAGAAGTCATGCTGCGCGACATCGAACTGCCGCAGGAATATGCGAAGGGCCTGGAGTCGCTATTGCTGAAAGAACAAGAGAACGACCGCATGGGAGTAGAAACAGAAATCCACCAGAAGCAAGTCAAGGTCGCCGAGGCCGATGCCGAAGCGGCCAAGGTGCAAGAAGTGAAGCAGGCCGAGGGCCAGGCCGCCGTCCGCGTGCTCCAGGCCAAGGGCGAATCCGATGCCATGCAGTACTTGCTGCCGCTGAAAGAGAAACAGATTCAGCAATCGAAGCTCGAAGCGGAAGCGCGCAAGGAAGCGACGGTCAAAAATGCCGAGGCTGCCGGTGAAGCGAAGCTGATCGACAGCAAAGCCGAGATGGAGCGCCGCAAGCTTCTCGCCCAGGCTGAGGCCGAGCGCATTCGTCTGACCGCGATTGCCGACGCCGAGCGCATGAGGAACGAGAGCGTGATCCTGAAACAGAATCCGCTGCTAATCAACAAAATCGTGGCCGAGCGACTGTCCGACAAATTGCAGATCATGATGGTGCCGGCCGACGGAAAATTCTTCTTCACCAATGACGTGCTGCGCGGCATGAACACCGCGAACCATGTAAGCCAATCGGAAGACGCAGCCGAAGCTCCAGTGCCGAATGACAAATAACAGCAGACAGAGAACAGCGCGATCGGGGGACGGGCGGGGACGCCCGTCTCTCCATCGAAGAAGTGAACTAAAGCCAAGCAGCAAGTAGCGAAAGCCGAGAGCCCAAAACAGAAAGCCGAGAGCCTAATCATGCATAGCCCGCGCTATAATCAGCCCATCCGACAAATGCGAGCGCGCATGTCAGGCGGTCTGCGGCTGGGTTGGCTGACTTCGTTCCTGCTCGCGACTGTCTTTCTGCCTTCTTCTCTATTCGCTTCGAACCTGGGCGACGCCGCTCGGCAACTGGCGCACAAAACCGCATCGGTTACGGGGCCGGGTGCGATTGCTCTCGATATCGAAAACCGCTCGTCGCTCGACGACAAATCCGTCCGCGAAGTTCGCATTGCACTGGAGGTGCAGTTACGCATCGAAGGTGTGCGGACCGCTAAGGCGGACCAGGCGATGGGGTCGGTGCAGGTCACGCTTTCGGAGAGCGTGCGGGAATACGTCTGGGCGGCGGAGATCACCATCGGTTCCGACGAGAAGAAAGTCGCACTGGTTTCATGGCCGCGGGCCCAGTCGAGCGCGACGTCTGTTTCGGCGATGCCGGTCGTTCTAAGAAAAACATTTCTTTTCGCACAGGAACAGCCGATCCTGGATGCGGCACTTGTCGATATGAGCGGAGGCTCGCGGCTGCTGCTTCTCGATGACAGCGAGGTCGCGGTCTATCGCCAGCAGGCCGGCCACTGGGAACAGGAGGTGACGCTCGCCGTCGCGCACTCGCATACATGGCCGCGGGATACGCGCGGCCGCCTGCTTCTGCGGCGTGATCATCTGTTCGATGTCTATCTGCCGGGCACATTCTGCCGGTCGAGCGCCGCCGCGCCGCTGACGCTCGCCTGCAACGATAGCGACGATCCGTGGCCGCTGACCGCGGAAGACAACGGCGTTCGTGCATTCTTTGCGCCCGCGCGAAACTTCTTCACCGGCGCACTCTCGCCGGGGATCGGCAAAGTCTCTGCGGTACCGTCGTTCTATTCGGCGGCGGCACTTCCACGATCGAACTACACGCTGTGGTTGCTCACCGCGGTAGACGGATCGGTCCATCTCATCGACGGCATCGCCGACCAGGCAATCCGCGGGTTGCGTTGGGGAAGCGATCTGGTGGCTGTCCGCTCCAATTGCGGCACAGGTACACAGGTGCTGGTCTCGGATGGCGGGGACCCGGAACGCGACATGCTACGCGCGTTCGAAGTACCGGATCGCGATCCCGTGGTTGCCAGCTCAGGGATTGAGTTCGACGGGCGCATTGTGGCTCTGTGGCCAGAAACAAGCGGCACCAATGCGATCGCGATCGTGAAGCGGAAAGACACAGGTTGGTATGAGGCGAATCGCATTTCTATTTCTTGCAGCAATTAGCCTGGCGTGCGCGGCGACGGCAGCCACGCGCCCGCGCTACGGCGGAACCCTGCGCATAACGCTGCAATCTGCGCCGAACACGCTCGATCTTCCCGCCAATTCCGCCCCCGCCGACTACTGGGACGCCGCGCGCGTGCTCTCGCTGCTGGCCGACAACCTGGTTACGCTGGACGCACAGAATCGCGCGCATCCGGCGCTCGCGATCGCGTGGCAAAGCGAAGCGACTGCCAAGCACTGGCAGTTCACGATGCGGCACGGAGTAAAGTTCCATGATGGCAGCATGGCGTCCGCCGGAGCCATTGCCCAGATTCTTGGTGCCCTACATTCCGACTGGAATGTTCATGCCTCGGGAGATTCGCTGGCCATCGACCTGGACACCTCCGTACCCTCGCTGCTCGCCGAACTTGCGCTGCCGCGCAATCTGATTCTCAAGCGCAACGCGAGCGGTCTTCCGATCGGCACCGGCGCTTTTCGTGTGGCGGAATGGCAGCCCGGGAAACTTCTCAAGCTGGCTGCGAACGAAGAGAGTTGGTCGGGACGTCCCTTCCTCGACGCGGTCGAGATTGAATTCGGCAAATCGCTGCGCGATCAGGCAATTGCCCTCGAACTCGGCAAAACGGACGTGACCGAAGCAGCAACACAAGCTGCCGGGTCGAACGCATCGCCGCGCATTCGCACATCGTTGCCCGTCGAACTGATGGCGTTGGTGTTTTCCGCCAACTCAAAAGCTCAGGAGAGTCGTCTGCGGGAAGCCCTGGCGCTCTCCATCGATCGCAAGCCCATTCAGTCGGTGCTGCTCAAGGGTGCTGGAGAGCCCGCTGGCAGCGTACTCCCGAACTGGATGACGGGATATAGTTCCGTCTTCTCCACACAGGCCGATGTGCATCGCGCGAAAGTCGTGCTCGCGGAGTCGCGCCAGCCATCTCTCACGCTCAGTTACGATCCGCGCGATCCCCAGGCTCAACTGATCGCCGAGCGACGATCCGCGCGATCCCCAGGCTCAACTGATCGCCGAGCGTATTGCGCTGAACGCGCGCGAAGCCGGCATCACCGTGCAGGTTTCGTTGTCGGGAGCGGACGATTTCCGTTTGGTGCGCGTGGTGCTGCCGAGTGCAGATCCGGCCACATCTATTCAGGAAGCTGCCCGCCACCTCGGATTGCCGCAGCCGGTCCTCCGGAGTAACGCGGTCGAAGATCTTTATCAAGCCGAGCACACGTTGCTCGACGGACATATGGTGATTCCATTGTTCCATTTGCCGGTGGCGAGCGTCGCAAGTGCGCGCGTGCGCGATTGGGCTCCGGATCGTCTGGGGGGTTGGAACCTCCCGGATCTCTGGCTGGAGGACGCGCGATGAGTTTCCGCCAGAAACTGCTGCTGTTGTTCGCCGCAACCGTTTTCCTATGTCCGTGTCCGTGTACAGCACCATGCGACAGTCGTTCGAGCAGGCGAACCAGGAGCGCGCCAACGCCGTGGCCGCGCAGTTTCGATCGGAGTTTCAACGCCGTGGTCAGGACGTTGTCCGCAAAGTTGAGTCGATTGCAGCGAGCGAGACGGTCCAACGCATGGCATTGGAAGTGAACCGGGGCGCATCGGACAGCAGCGGCTATTTGACGGAAGCGAAGGCGCTGGCTGGCCAGCAACAGCTCGACTTTCTTGAACTGGTCGACCATCAGGGAATGATCCTCTCGTCCGCGCAGTGGCAGGCGAAGTTCGGATATCCCGAGGCCGCGATCCCCTCGGCGGTTGGTTCGGCGGGTGCATTTCTCAAGCGCGAAGAACTTCCCGATGGCTCAAGCCTCGGCTTGTTTGCCGTCCGCGCTACGCATGTTGGCGAACAGCCGCTCTACGTGATCGGGGGCGAGCGGTTGGATCAGGGTTTTCTCTCGACGCTCGACATCCCCACGGGCACGCGCGTGCTCTTGTATCAGAACCTCGACCCCCGCTGGAATCCGAAGTCGTTGCTTGATCTGAACGGGCCTGCCTCGGGTGCGGAGCGTATTGCGCCGCTGATCGAACAGGTGTGCCGCACCGGACAAGAGAGCCAAGCTGTGATTCACTGGACCGCCGACTCGGCTGACGCTGAAGTTTTTCACGCCATGCCACTCAACGGTCCGAACCAGCAACTCATGGGCGTACTGCTGGTTGGGAGTTCGCGGCGGCCCCTGATCGAATTGCAAAGGCAGGTGCTCTCGACTGCGATGCTGGTGGGCGGCGCTGGCATTCTGGTTGCGGTGGTCGCCAGCCTCTGGTTTGCGGCGCGCGTCACGCGGCCGGTGGTATCGCTCGCCGATGCGGCGCGGCGCGTGGCCGCCGGGGACCTCGCCGCCAAAGTTGAAGTCGAATCTCACGACGAACTGGGCGAGCTCGCGTCTTCGTTCAATCGCATGACTACCGATCTCGCACAGCAAAAAGATCGCGCGGTACAGGCCGAGCGGGTCGCGGCATGGCGTGAACTTGCGCGACGCCTGGCTCACGAGCTGAAGAATCCGCTCTTTCCACTGCAGGTTACGGTTGAGAATCTGGTGCGTGCGAAGCAAAAGGCCCCGGAAATGTTCGAAGAAGTCTTCGAGGAAGGGACGACCACGCTGCTCGCGGAAATCAATAACCTGAAAACCATCATTGGGCGCTTCAGCGAATTCTCCAAGATGCCGCAACCGCAGCGCCGGCCGATTCAGGTGAACGACGTTGTGCAGTCGGTGTTGCGTGTTTTTCAGGCGCAACTGCAGGCGAAGAGTCAGATCACGGTTCACACCGATCTTGCGGCCACGTTGAGGGAGATTTCCGCCGATCCCGACCTGCTGCATCGCGCGCTTTCGAATCTCGTGCTGAACTCCATCGACGCGATGTCGCAAGGTGGAGAGCTCACGATCGGTACGAAACCTCTCAACGACCGCGTCGAGATCTCTGTGTCCGACACCGGCTCGGGTCTCACACCCGAAGAATGCGAGCGCTTGTTCACGCCTTACTACACGACCAAGCAGCACGGCACCGGACTGGGCCTGGCGATTGTGCAGTCAGTAGTGAGCGATCATGGCGGCAAGATTTCCGTGGAAAGCACCAAGGACAAAGGAACTACGTTTCGAATTGAGTTACCTTGCGACGCGCAGCCGTCGTAGGCGCGGGCAGGAATGCCCGCGCCACAAGCTGAACAGGAGAACGCCGTGCCGCAAAAAGCGCACTTACTCATTGTCGATGACGAGGCCAACACGCTGGCTTCCCTCTCGCGGGCTTTTCGTCTCGAAGGCCATGAGGCCGCTGTGTGTGACAACGCGAACAAGGCCCTGGAACTGGCGAAATCGCAGTCCTTCGATCTCATTCTGTCGGACGTCGTCATGCCCGGTAAGGACGGCCTGACACTTCTCGAAGAATTGAAGGCGCAGGGCATCCCCACTCCCGTCGTCATGATGTCGGGCCAGGCGCACATCGAGATGGCCGTGCGCGCCACGCGACTTGGTGCACTCGACTTCCTTGAAAAGCCGATCTCGACTGAAAAACTTCTGCTCACGGTTGAGAACGCGCTGAAGCTTGGGCGCTTGGAACGCGAGAATCGCGACCTGGAGCGCCGCCTCGGCAGACACGAAATCGTTTGGACAGGCGAAACCATGCGGCGGGTGATGGCGCAGGTGGAGCGCGTCGCCGCCAGCGAAACTCGCGTCTGCATCCTCGGAGAAACCGGCACTGGCAAGGAACTGGTGGCGCGCACGCTGCACGAACGCAGCCCTCGCGCTGGCGGTCCCTTCGTGACGCTGAACTGCGCCGCCGTTCCGCCGGAACTGATCGAGTCAGAATTATTCGGCCACGAAAAAGGATCGTTCACTGGCGCCGCTGGACGTCATGTGGGCAAGTTCGAGCAAGCCCAGCGCGGCACGATCTTCCTCGACGAAATCGGAGACATGCCGCTCACCATGCAGGCCAAGCTTCTGCGCGTGCTCGAAGAAGGAGAAGTCGAGCGCATCGGCGGAGACCGGCCCATTACCGTGGACGTGCGCGTGATCGTTGCTACCCACCGCGATCTCGAAGCTCAGGTCCGCGAAGGAAAGTTCCGGCAGGATTTGTTTCACCGCGTTTACGTTTTCCCCTTGCGCCTGCCTCCACTGCGTGAGCGTCGCGAAGACATCCCGGTTCTGGTCGAGCACTTCGCCTTGCAAGTCAGCAGCGCCAACGGATGGAAACCCATGCGCTTCGCAGAAGACGCGATCGCCGCGCTGCAGGATCATGCGTGGCCGGGCAACATCCGCGAACTCAGGAACGCCGTCGAGCGCCTGATGCTGCTCGCGACCTCCGAGGAAGTGACCGCGGAAACCGTGGCGCTCGCCTTGCCCGCACCGGCAGCCAATGGAGACTCTGGTGTTGCCACCACTGGCCCGCTTGCGGAACGGGTGCGTGGCTTCGAAAGGCAGACCATTCTGGCCGAACTGAAGCGCAACCACTACCAGATCTCAAACACGGCGCGGGCACTGGGACTGGAGCGATCGCATCTTTATAAAAAGGCCGAGCAGGTGGGGATTGATCTGAAGGCGATGCGGAACGAGGGAGAGCGGTGAGAAGAATCCAGTCCTGACACCCCGGTTTGCAATTTCCACCCCGCACAGACGACAATCCCATCGTGACTAGCGAGAGCTTTTATGAAGACCGCCGCGCTACCGTCCCCTTTCATCTGGGCGCGCTGGTCATCGTGACCCTGAGCAATCCGCGCGAAAAGTTCTGGGGAGCGATTCTGCATCTCTCGCCGGAAGGGCTTAGCGTGCGCGGTGTCGATCTGGTGTCGTTTGAAGACCTGGTTTCGCAGATCAAGGCCGGAGATCCATTCACTTCCGGCGTCGTTTTCTTCCCGATGCATCGCGTCGAGCGCATGGAACTGGATTTGCCGGAAGGCAGCATCCTCTCGCTCGCCCAGCGCTTTGTGGAGAAGACGGGCCAGGATCCCGCGCCCATTCTGGTGAGCGAATTTCTAGGCAGTGCCGCCGGGGGGCCGGCGCGATGAATCTCCGCCAGATCCTGACTGCGCCCAACCAGCTCACGCTGCTGCGGATGATCTTCCTTCCGTTCATCGTCATCAACCTGGTGAAAGATGAGTACAAGTGGGCGCTCGGGTTGTTTGTGCTCGCCGGGCTGAGCGACGGTCTCGACGGGCTGCTCGCACGCAAACTGCATCAGCAGACCGTGCTCGGCCAATATCTCGACCCGATCGCCGACAAACTGCTGATGAGTACCATGTTTCTCGTGCTCTCGATCGAGCACATGATTCCCTGGAAATACACGGTCGTGGTGTTCAGCCGCGACGTGTCGATCCTGCTGGTCAGTGGCGTGCTCTACATGATCGCCGGCTTGCGTGATTTCCGCCCGAGCATTTTCGGGAAGGCCAACACCTTCGCGCAGGTGGCGGCAATTTTCTTTGTGCTGTTGCTGCTCGTGGAGCCGGTCCGCTGGGTCTGGATTGCACGCACCACCTTTCTACGGGCAACCTTTATTTTCACCATCGTATCGGCCGTGCACTACGCTTTCCTGGTACAGCACCGCCTGCACGAACATGCAGCGCCGGCCGGACTGAAGCCGTAGAGGAAGTAGTAGAGTCGCGGCTCGCCGCGTTTCCGGTGGCACCCGTCTTCAATCAGTCCGGGACGATACAAAGAGCGAGCAGGGAACGACGGGCAGATGGCTATCTCCCCAAGGCCCGACGCATGCAGCGTGTGCACGGAGCGTAGCCTTTGGCGATCGCCTCACGGGCGGGCATGGTCTGAGCCGGCTTATGCAGATCTTTGCACGTCGCGGCGTGGAACAGATTGCTTCAGAGTGAGCTGACGGCGGCTTTCGGAGGCAGGAGGAAATGACAATCAGGAGCGGAGAAACTTCCGACGCACCATGCCTGCGATGCCCAGCAGACCAGTCGAAAGCAACAGCAGACTGCCCGGTTCCGGGGTGGCCAGTGCTCGTGTGCTGAATCCGATAAATTCCTGCGGCCCGTGACCCGGGGATGCGCCGACCGGCGTGTACAGCACGAGTCCCTTGAAGGCACTCGACGGAGCGTGCTGCGCCTGGGCAAGGGCAGATTGGTCAAGAGAGAGAACGGCCGCGTTGTTCGTGATGCCTTGGGTGAACAGATTCCAGACGGCCCAGCTGCCGACCTTGGCGTCGATCGTGCCATTCATCACACCCAGGAAGATGATGCCCGCCGCTTTGTAGTCCTGAAGATCCTTGCCGAACATTCCCTTTCCCTGGAGCAGGCCCGAGACGTGAGCAGTCCAACTCTGACCCGGCGAGATGCGGTTGTTGAACGCGTCGCACATCATGGGAGTGGGCGAACCGCCGTTGACCGAGAAATAGTAAGGATAGGTATAAAACCCGCCGTATACATTTGTTCCGGGATTGAGGAAGGTCATAGTGACCGTGGTGGAATTGGCGAAGGCCAGACTGGACACAAATAAAGCTACGAACAGCGCGAGCAGAAGACGGTTACGCGACAAGGTGGAGCCTCCCAGGCAAATTCGTTCTTAAGCTTTCGAGGAGAAGGCGCAGAGGAAGAGTGCAAGGGTGATGCCACGGAGCGCATCTTTTTCTACCAACTGCTGCAAGCACTTGCCGATTGCGGAAATGGGAAAGTGAAAACAAGTGCAGATGCAGCGCCGACCAATGACATGGCGCGAGCGGGGTAATCGGAAGAAAGTAACCTGGAGTTCTATTGCGCTATGCTGCCGCCGGCATGAAACTGCACCCGCACGGTGTCAGCGACTCGCAAGAAGAGTACGCTCGGGTTTTTCATACCCCACTTCACATAGGGAATCTGGAACGAAGCCTTCGCCGTCCAGGCATTGCCCGAAAGACTGACTTGTACCGGGAAGGTGACCTCACGCTCGGCACCATGGATGGCAAACGTGCCATGAACTTGAAGGGTCGAGTCGCCGGAGGTGGAGAGGGTGCCATCCGCACGGTCGGGATGAAAGACGATCTCGGGATAACGCTGGCTCTGGATCACGTCCTTGTGCATTTTGTTATCGCGCGAACTGTTGCCGGTCTTGCCGCTGGTGGCATCGAAAACTACCTCTCCGCTAGCCTTACCGGTCGCGGGATCGAAACGAATGGCGCCTCGTTTCAGAGAGAACGAACCGTCTACGGTGTGCAGGGTGGCGACAAGAATAATGTCGGCGCCGCTCTTGGCAGGGTCCAGTTGCAGCAGGAGCTCTTGCGACGGAGGAGTTACTTCCGCGGCGAGCAATTGCGTCAACGCGGTGACGGCGGCAAACAGCCTAAACGAACGAAGCGTCTTCTTCATGAATTTCCAATGGACTGCGGGCATCAGGTCCTCAGGAGTTGCCATCCCAGGGCAATCCCGTTCGAAACGTAGTCCCGGGTGGAGCCTGCGCCGACGTGCATCGCCAGCATTCCCGCAAAGGAGCGAGGAGTCGACTCGAAGACCTGCATCGTGCGCTGCCGGAGACGTGGGTGATTGCCCATGAACAGCATCAGGCGCGCCATCAGGGCGGGCCGGCGGATGAGTTTACGATGTTCGGCTTGATAGCGAGCGAGATCGTTGGTGGCCAGGCACTTGCCCAGCAGCGCGGCTTGCCGGAATGCCAGGCAGAGGCCCTCGCCGGTAATGGCATCGACTCCGCCGGAAGCATCGCCGACCACGACGGCACAATCGCGATACACGCGCCGCAGCCTGCGGCTGACCGTGATCGCGCCGCGCTCCGACGAAGCATGTTCCGCGTCGCGCAGGCGTGCGGAGAGTTCCGGGAATCCACGGAGCGCATCCTCCAGACGCAACTTGGGGCTGTCAGAAATCATCGCCACACAAATTTCCGCCGGGCCAACGGCGGTGACATAAAGCTGGCAGCGTTCACCCCAGTGCAGTTCCATGAAATCGGTCCAGGGTGTGGCGTGGTAGTGGCGGCGAAACGCGAACCGCATATTTCTGCGCTGCTGCGCGTCGACCCCTGCCCAATGGCGCACACACGATTGAGCGCCGTCCGCACCCACCACCCAGCGTGCGCGCACTAAGTCGCCGGCAATCCATGCACCTTCAGGATGAAGACCAGTGACAGCCGTCTGCCACCGCAGGAGAACGCCGCTCGCTTCCGCGTGCTCAACCATGATCCCGTACGCGGTTCCGCGAGGGAACTCGGCTTCAGCTTTCTTGTTTCCGCTCACGAAACGAATGCCGCGAAAGGGTTGAGCTTCGCCCTGTGGAATGGTGATCCCCAGATCGTGGAGTGCCTCGACTCCATCGGGCATTAACCCCTCGCCGCAAGCCTTGTCGATGGGCGGCACGGCACCGTCGGCGACCAGAACGCTCATTCCATGACGGCGCGCAGCGATGGCCGTGGCCAGTCCCGCGGGGCCGCCGCCGGCTACGAATACGTCCACCGAATTGGGAGAGGTTATGGACACAAACGCGGTTTCAATAAGTGCAAATTCAGCCCCTGAAGGGGCGGGTGAACATAGTGCTTTGCGGCATCGCTAAAGCGATGCCCTGATACGAAACCCGTGTTTCTTACCACTCCAGCAACACAAACTCCGAGCAGAATCCCGGGCCCATCGCTGCTAGCAGACCGAGCGTGCCCGCCGCGGGGCGGCGATTCTTCATGACTTCTTCGAGCACGACCAGCACCGACGCGGACGACAGGTTGCCGGTCCGGCGCAGGCATTCCCAGGACACATCGAGCTCGCCATTCTTCAGGCCCAGTGCCTCCGCCGTCGCTTCGAGAATTTTGGGTCCGCCGGTGTGCAGCACCCAGCTACCAATGTCGGCGCGAGTGAGCCCGCGCTCGGCGAGAAAATCGTCGACATCGTGCGCAAGGTTTTTTCTCACCAGGTTGGGAATTTCCTTGGAAAGTACGATGCGAAAGCCTTTCTCGGAAACGTTCCAACCCATCATCTCTTCGGTGTGGGGATAGAACACCGACCGAGTTGCAAGAATCGCCGGACCGGACAGGCCGCAATCGGCGCCGGCCACGATCACCGCGGCCGAGCCGTCGCCGAACAATCCTGACGAAATCAGGTTGGCCATGGAGAGGTCTCCGCGCTGCAGCGTCAGCGAGCAGAGTTCGACCGAGAGAACGACGGCGACCTGGCCAGGATAGGCGCGCACATAATCCGCGGCGCGCGAAATGGCGGCGGCGCCCGCAACGCAGCCCAGGCCGAAGATCGGAACCCGGCGAATGTTCCGGCACAATCCGAGACGATTGATCAGCAGCGCGTCAATCGAGGGGCTCGAAATGCCGGTCACCGAGGTGAAGAAAAACGCACCTAGATTGCGGGGATGCAGACCGGCATCCTTCAGGGCACATGAAACCGCTTTCTCTCCCAGTTCCTGTGCGGTGCGGATCCAGTGGTCATTGGCTTCTCCCCAGGCTTTCATCTTTGGGTACTCTTCCTTGGGGAGCGAGAGAAAACGTCCATCCACGCCCACGTGACGGTGCAGACGCCGCAGTACGTGCGGATTGGGAATCTGATCGCCCCAGTAGTCCTTTAGAGCTTCGAGCAACTGCTCCTGGGAGTAGTAATGCTGGGGATATGCGCTCGCGGCGCTGACAATTTGCATTGGTTGTTCCTGCGTCCTCAATCGCAACGACCAGGCACCCGTCCCACTCGAGCCGGAAACCTCATGAGAAGCATAAAGGGCTTCTTCGCGGAGGGTCTGTCAAGGATTTGTAAAAGCTTACTCCTGGTTTGAGCGCCCCGTCGCGGCCTTCCACATTGGATGCGGATTTATAGATTGATGGCTCTCCGGGCCAGCCCCAACGCTTCGGACCAGAACGAAGCCGACGAGTGCGCAAGATCCACTACCTCGCGCACCGCTCCGACGAATTCCTGCATTTGTTCCTCGGTGACCACCAGTGGCGGAGCAACTTTCAGCACCATGAAATTGTTGCCGCAGATTTGAGTCAGGATTCCGTGGTCGCGGAAAAGGCGCATGACCACGATCTGCCCGAACATGGCCGGGTGGATCTTCATGAACGCCTCGAACGCAATGCGCAGGCGAAGCTGGTGTGGCGTGCGGAATTCGATGCCGGAAAGCATCCCTTCACCGCGCACCGCTTTCACCATTTCGTAGCCGCAGAGAGCGTCGAAGAGCATTTGCCGCAGCCGCTCGCCCGCTTCGCTCGCGCGAGCGCCCAACTCCTCCGATTCCAAAACGTCGAGCGTCGCCAGCCCGGCGCGCATGGCGAGACTGTTCTCACTGAAAGTCGACGTGTGGATGATGGAGCGTTTGAGCGAGCTGTAGACCGAGGAGTAGACGTCGTCGGTCATCAGCACGGCGCTGACGGGCACGAGCCCGCCGCTGAGCGCCTTGGCGAGTACCACCATGTCGGGTTTCACGCCATAGAGGTGCGAGGCGAGAAAAGGCCCTGTGCGGTGCAGGCCGGTCTGCACTTCGTCCAGGACAAGAAGCGTTCCGTACCGATGGCACAGCGCTTCCGCTTGCCGCCAATACTCGGGGCTGGGCACGCAAATGCCTCCCTCGGATTGAACGGGCTCGCCGATGAACGCGGCATAGCGTCGTGTGGAGAGTTGCCGTTCGAGGGTGTCGAGATCGTTGAACGGGATAGCAACCGTGTCCGAAAGCAGAGGACCAAAGTTGCCACGCCAGAAAGGATCGCTCATCAACGAGAGTGCGCCGCAGGTCAGGCCGTGGAAAGCGCCGTTGGCATAGAGCATTCCCGTTCTGCCAGTGTGTGCGCGAGAGAACTTTATGGTGGCTTCCACGCCTTCGCTGCCGGAACTCGCAAAGAAGACTTTCGAGAGGTTGCCGCCCGCCAGCCGGCAGAGCCGCTCGGCGAGTTCGCCCGCGAGTTCGGGAATGTGGGATTGAATCATCGCCGGCCCGCAGCGCTCGAGTTCTTCCCTGAGGGCCGCGATCACCGCGGGATGGTTGTGGCCGATGTTATGAACGCAATACCCCGAGAGAAAGTCGAGAATGCGGCGTTCGCTGGAATCGAATAGCTCACTGCCGACGCAACGCTCGTAGCGCACGTTCATTTCGAGCAAATCAAGCAGCCGCACCCACTGCGGGTTTACGTGGGCAGAATAGGAAGACACACTGGATTCAACCGCCGTCACAGTCATAATTTTCTTCGATGATCTCAGCCTTGAGCTCTGAGAGGTGCAACTGGAAACCCATTCACAAACATTGAACGGGTGTTTCCTGTTCCGATGCCGCCGCCGACGAGTTTCGTTGCACCGAGCACGAAAAGCGAACAAAGAACCGAAGCTTCGTAGAGATTCTGTCCACGAATGTAAATTTCTGTAAAGGCGAATGCGGTCGTCCGCGAGGGCAGTACGCAGCACGAGGATTGCACGTGTCCCGGTGAAAGAGTCTCGATTGCAAACGCAAGGGAGCCGCGCTGATTTCTTGACAACGCCTGGTCAAATTCTTGGCGTTGTAGAAAAATCTATACGCACGCTCGATGCCTACTTTGAACTGCCTGAACCACTCTTCGAACTCGCTGCCGGTGGCCCAACGTCCGGGGGGAGTTCACCCGTCAACGATTTCAGAAACTCCTGCAAGTCTTC
>JAIQFZ010000161.1 GCA_020073015.1 Terriglobia bacterium
GGCTGCCCAACAACAGTTCCGCGCCGAACTCGACGCCGCGCTCGCCGGAAATCGCCAGCAGATCGCCAGCGTCCTTCAAAAGTTCGCCCTCGAACGCCAAGATTACTATCGGCGTGTCGAAGGCGAAATCGTGCAACTCGCGCTCGCCATCGCCCGCAAGATTCTGCATCGCGAAGCGCAGCTCGATCCGCGCGCGCTCGCTGGCATCGTGCGCGTCACCCTCGAAAAACTTGACGCTGGCACCTCCGTCCACCTGCACGTCAGCCCCAAAGAAGCTGCCGACTGGCGCCATTTTTTTGCCTGCCAGATGGAAGGCATCCCCGTACCCGAAGTTCACGAAGACCCAGCCATGCCAGCCGGGGAGTGCCGCATCGAGACCTCCCTCGGCTCGACGGAAGTCGGCTTTCAATCGCAGCTCAAGGAAATCGAGACCGGACTGCTCGACCTGTTAGCGGAAAGACCCGACTCCGGTTCCTCCCTCGCAACGAACCCAAATCCCTCGTCGAAGGCGCGCTGAATGAGCGGGCCACTACTCTCCGCGTATTTCTCTCATCTCGAAAATTCATCCGCGTTGCGCTGGCGCGGGAAAGTGGTGCAGGTGGTTGGACAACTGGTCGAATCCGAGGGTCCGTTCTGTACCGTCGGCGAAGCGTGCGAAATTATCGACTCCCGCGGGCAGCACTGGCCGGGCGAAATCGTCGGCTTTCGCGGTCACACCGTCCTCTCCATGGCGCTGCGGCGTCCCACCGGCATCCGCTATGGCGATGAAGTCGTGGTCTGGGGATGTCGCCCCTCGCTCCGCCTCAGCGAGCAACTCCTCGGACGTGTGCTCGATGGCGCCGGAAACCCAATCGACGGGGCGGCCGCTCCCCCGTGCCGCGAGCGCTATGCTTTGGACCGCGAAGCCCCGCTCGCCCTCGAACGCACGCCCATCCGTGACGCGCTCGGCTGCGGCATCCGAGCCATCGACGCCTTCCTCACCTGCGGGCGCGGCCAGCGGGTCGGCATCTTTGGCGGCAGTGGAGTCGGCAAGAGCACGCTCATCGGTATGATGGCCCGCAACACCAATGCCGACCTCACCGTGCTCGGCCTGATCGGCGAGCGCGGCCGCGAAGTGGGCGAACTCCTCAACACTCTTGGCGACCAAGGCAGAAGCCGCGCCGTCGTCATCGTCTCCACCTCCGATCAAGATCCGCTTCTCCGCATTCGCGCCGGTCTCGCCGCCACCACCATCGCCGAATATTTCTGCGCGCGCGGGAAACACGTCCTGCTGGTGGTCGATTCGCTCACCCGGCTGGCCATGGCGCAACGCGAAATCGGACTAGCCGCCGGCGAACCCCCCACCGCCAAAGGCTATACGCCCTCCGTCTTCACCTTGCTTGCTCGCCTCATCGAGCGCGCGGGTGCCTTCGGTTCCGGCACCATCACCGGGTTTTACACCGTGCTCATGGAAGGCGACGACGAAAACGATCCTCTGGTCGATGCCGCCCGCGCCCTGCTCGACGGCCACGTCATGCTTGATCGCCGTCTGGCTGCCCAGGGCCACTACCCGCCCCTCTCCATTCTCGACAGCATCAGCCGTATCATGCCCGCCGTCGTTTCTCCCGAACATCTGCTCAAAGCACAACAGATCCGCCGTCTGCTGGCGACCTACAAAGCCTCGGAAGAATTGATCCGTATCGGCGCATACCAGAAAAACAGCGATCTCGACCTCGACCGCGCCATTGCACTCATGCCTGCGCTGCGCGACTTTCTCATCCAGGGAGCGCAGGAAGTGGCCGGCATAAAAGACTCACTCGACCGCCTGATGGCCCTTTCATCCTGACTTCCATGGCTTTCCACTTTACGCTCGCACCGCTTCTCCGTCTTCGCCAAAGCATCGAGCGGCAGCGCGCGTTGCGATTGCAGGATGCCAGTCTCGCCCTGGCTCGCGCCCAGGATTCTTTCGAACAACTCGAGCGTTTCCTTGCGGAATCCGCTCAGTCGGATTCTGTCAGCTTGTCTGCGGGATGCCGCGCCGCTGACCTGCAATTTGCCTCGGTGTACCGCGAGAACCTCGAACAACTGCGCGAGGAACTTCAATCCGAAGTCCGCAAGCTCGAATTAGCGCGGCAACAAGCCTCCACCGAATACCATCAAGCCTTGCGCGAGCGCGAAGTGCTCGAAACGATTCGCGCCCGCCAGCGTCGCGACTATCAAAAAGACGAACTGCGCCGCCAGCAGCAACAACTGGACGCCGGGCACCTGCTCCAGCGCTGGCGTCACCGAAGCGGATGATTTTGCCGGGCTCGTGGCGGCAACTCTTGCCACACTGGGCCTCTTGCCAACCCTGTCCTGCCCGTCATACCGATTCCCTCTCGCGTAAGTCACTGACATTGCGTCCCGCGCGGTTGCTATCTGCTCCCGAGCGCGTTGGCCAATGGAGTGCAAACGTAGCTCAGTGATACTGCCATGCTGGTAACCGCGCTCCCCAATCCGGTGACTGCCAGACCTACTTCCGCTATCGCCAAGCCACCCGCACCCGCAGACGGTGCTTTCGGCGCGACTCTGACCGCTGCGATTGCCAACCCCTCGCCCGTGCGCAACGCTCTACGATCCGAGAAAAAAAACGTTCCGAAGTCAGATCCCGGACCTGATTCGAAAGCGATCTCCAAATCTGATGCTCAGCAGGAAGTCCAGTCGGGAATTCTGTCTGGTGCCAACACCGAAGCGAAGTCCACTTCCAAAATCAGTTCAAAGTCAGGTGTGTCGTTCACCTCGCAACCGGCACCCAAGTCGAGTTCCAAGTCTGGAACTGATTCAGATTCAGATTCCGATCCGCACGCAGCTTCGAATAAAAGGCCGCTGGTGGCCGAGCCTTCCGTAACGGCGGCCGTCCCACCGGCAGCCAACAACATCGCGGATGCGATCGATAACCTTCCGCTGCCGACACAACTTCTTGCAATGCCTATGCCCGAACCTGCGGCGGCCGCTAGTGGCGCGCTATCCAATGTGCCCGCATTTCAGCCTGCAGCGCCCGCTCCCATCGGGCCAGACAATGCCCACTCCGAAGTCAACACGACGGCCATAGGCCTGGAAACGCGGAAACTAAACCTGAGCCCCGGCGGGATGGGCGCTGATGCCAAAGCTCATCTCGCAACTGCGCCGCACATGGATCCGCTGTCAGGAACCAACCAGACTGCTTCCGAGCTTGCAGTCGCTGCCCCGAGCGCTCCGATGCCAGGCGGCGCAGACTCGCCAGCGGAGATCGCTGCTGCCCGAGGACAGTTTCTGTCGCAGCTTTCGGATTCCGCCCCGCAAACCGTTGAAGCGAATGCAGCGCAGCCACTAACCTCATCGAACTTTGCGGCCACCGGCAGCGCCAACGATGCCGATGCGAAAGCTATGCCCCAAGCAGTCATCGCACCGCAGGGACCAGCGCCCCAGCCGCCCTCGCCCCACGCAACTCAACAAAATTCAGAAGCGCCACTCCCTCCAGTTGCTTCCGTTGCCGTTGCCGCTGCATCGTCCCCGGCAGCACTACAGCCATACGCGAGTGAAGCTCCCGCTCTCCGAATCGATCCTACGGTCAGCGTTTTCTCGCTCACATCATCCGCGCCGGCGCCAAAATCCCCACTCCCTGGCACCCAGCCTTCACCCGCGAGCGATCCAACGAGCGCCACGCAACCGCCGTCTCACAAGTCCGACCGTCCCGCCGACTCCGAAAGCATCCACCCGCCGATTCGTGTTTCATTAGATCCAGCACCGAGCGCATCTGCATCCTCAGACACGGGCGCGCCACCTCCACCGCAAACGCCCACCCTCTCGGAAACGGCATCCGTTAACGGCGCGCTGCCTGCCGCTCCGAATACGAACGACGCCCCCCCAGACCAGAGCAACGTCGACGCCCTGCCGCCCGCCGCCACGGACCAGCAAACTGTTGTCGAGCCTGTTGCCAGCGGGTTGAAGAAATCTGCCACGCTGTCACCCGACGCTGCTCCCTCTCACGATGCTTCCCGGCCATCAGTCCCCGACCGAGATCCCGGTGTCGCGGTCGTGACGCCGTCCAGCAGCGCCGCGCCTCAGTCCGGGTCACAAGTGAAGGCCGACCAGACATCCGAACTGCCGAAAACTCAGCAGATGCTGGACTCGGCACCAACCGCACCCGCCGCACCACCGAGTGGGCGCTTCATTCCAACCGCCGCCAACGATGTCCAGATGCATGTCGGGATTCGCACTACCGCTTTCGGTGCGGTTGAGATTCACACCACCGTCGTTCAGAACCAGGTCGGCATCGCCATCCACGGAGAACGTGGTCTCGCTCACTGGTTCAGCTCCGAGGTCCCCAACCTTGAGTCGGGACTCAACGACCACCGCCTGAACCTCACCGCCGTCGATTTCGGCAGCGACCGCTCCGGAGTTCAAACCGCAACCAGTTTTCAGCACGGCCAACCGCGCCAGAACTCTTCTCAAACTACTGGCTCCCCCGCCGCTTTCGGAGATCAGGATGCGGCGTCTGAGTCCAACACTGCCGACTTTCTCCCGTCAGACCTGACCGTCAGGCCTGCGGGGACTCGCGTCAGTATTCGTGTCTAGGAGGTACGCTTATGTACATCCCGCTGCTGCAATCGCTCGCTTCCCCCGCCGCCTCTTCCTCTTCATCCTCCACGTCCAAGACTTCGACGAGCACGGCCGTCGACGACGTGAACAACATGTTTCTTCAGTTGCTGACCGCGCAACTCAAATCGCAAAGTCCGATCAGCCCGCTCGATCCCAACCAGTTCGTGGCCCAGCTCGCGCAATTCAACTCGCTCAGCGAACTCGCGCAGATCCGCCAACTGATGCAAACGCTGGTTACGATTGCCAGTCCGCAATCGAGTTCCACGACCGGTCCAACTTCCAGTACCACTTCCCACTAAGGAGCCTTTATGCCGTCATTTTCGATTCCGTTGTCCGGGTTGACCGCCAGTTCCAGCGCGCTTTCAACCATTGCCAACAACCTCGCCAATCTCAACACCATTGGCTACAAGGACCAGCAGGTCCATTTCAGTGATCTCTTCTATCAGACGGTCGGCTCCAATGGCGCCGGGGATCCGATCCAGCAGGGCGCGGGCACGATGATCGGCTCCATTCCATCCCTGTTTACCCAGGGCAACGTGAACCCCACGGGTGTCTCTACCGACGTCGCCATCATGGGCGGCGGGTTTTTCATCGTAGAAAAGGACGGTGTCCGGAGCTACACCCGCGCCGGCAACTTTGAGGTCAACAAGGACAACCTGCTCATAACCTCTGCCGGCCAGCAGGTTCTCGGATATTCCGCCACCAACGGCGTCCTCAACACTCAGGGTCTTGTTCCCCTCGAACTCGGCGCCGGAACCATCAGCCCGGCTTCTGCTACCACCGAGGTTCAGCTCAGCACCAACCTCGATGCCACCGCAACCGTGGGCACAACCTACTCCACCCCCATCACCATCTACGATTCCCTCGGCGCCAGCCACAACCTGATGTTTACCTTTACCAAGACCGCCACCAACGCGTGGGATTACTCGGTTTCCATCCCGGCTGCTGACGTCGCCGGTACCACCGACCCCACCGTGCTCAAGACCGGTTCGCTCGTGTTCGATGGCAACGGCGCACTAACCTCACCCACCGCCAATATCGCGCCCATCGACATCACCGGGTTCGTCGACGGTGCCAACGATCTCGCCTTCAGCTGGAACGTTTTCGATGCCAACAGCAACGGGCTTCTCACCCAGATGGCTGCGCCCAGCAGCACCGCGTCCACCCAGCAGGATGGCGGCGGCAGTGGCGCGCTGGTCAATTTCAACATTGGGTCTGATGGCACCATCACCGGCGCCTTCAGCAATGGCAAGACGGCGATTCTGGGCCAGATCGCGCTCGCCACCTTTGCCGACAACCAGGGCCTGGTCCGCATCGGCAACGGCGATTTCACGCCCACACTCGCTTCCGGCCAGCCCGTGGTCGGCGGACCCGGCAACGGCGGACGCGGCACACTCTCCGGCGGCGCTCTCGAACAGTCCAACGTCGATATCGCCCAGGAGTTCGCTTCCCTCATCATTGCCCAGCGTGGTTACGAGGCCAACGCCCGCTGTGTTACGACCTTCGATCAGGTGGCCCAGGACACCATCAACCTGAAGCAATAGACGAAAGTCGCCGATCTATGCAGGGAAGGGCGAACCTGCCCCAACCCGAGGGCCGCGTTGATCCGATCTTGCGCGGCCCTCCTTAGAAGCTTTTCATGAGAACACTCTGCGAGAGCGCGTCTCTCGTCCAGCCGCTTGCACGCGGGCTTGAGACCAACGCGCCAATTCTCTGATTCCAATCCGTTTTTCTCCTGCGCCCTTTGGGTAGTCCGGTTGCCGATCCCGGTATCCCACTTGCAAACATGAGCCGTATGCCTGATCCGCAGGTAATTCCCGCGCCCAGAAACAGAAAAAAGTTGGGCATGCTGGCCGTTGTGCTCGCTCTTGTCCTGGGTGCGGGAGGCATCTTCGTTTGGCTGCGTCCTCAGCACTCGACCAGCGCCGCGGAAAGCGGCAGTGTTCAACCCACCCTTGCTCTTGAAACTTTTGTCGTCAATCTCTCCGGCTCCGGGGAACGTGCGTATCTCCGCGTCGGCATCTCGCTCGGACTCTCGCATCCACTCGGTTCTGACAGCCAGGACAAAGTGCCCATGGCGCTCGTGCGCGACACGGTGCTCTCGGTACTCTCCTCGGCGCAACCCGAACAGCTCCTGCAGCCGGAGGGCAAACGTCAGCTGAAAGCCGAACTCCTTCGTGCGCTCCAGGAGCGCGTGCCGCAGCTGGGGATCCAGGATGTGTACTTTACCGAATTTCTGGTGCAGATGTAATGGCCGCCGCCGCCCAACCCAAGCCTGAAACTCCGGCCGCCGCCGATCCCTGGGCGCGCGTCGAACCCTTGCCCTGCCTCCTGACTGTAGAAATTCCAGTACCCGGCTTCACCGTCTCGGACCTGGTGCATCTCGAACACGGCCGCATCATCGCGACCCGCTGGACGGTCGGGCAGGACGTGCCCCTTCGCGTTAACGACGAACTGATCGCGTGGAGCGAATTCGAAATCGCGCAGGACCGCCTGGCCGTGCGCTTGACGGAGCTCGCGTAAAATGGGGATCGCAACGACTATTCCGCGTGCGTCGACGGCTCTGGCCCGCATCTCGGCGCTGCTCTCGGCCCGGCTCAACACCATCTGGCGTTCGCAGAAGAAACGTAAAACGCTCTCGGTCCGCGAAACCGCGAGCCTGGGCGAACGCCGGTTCGTCGCTGTCATCCAGTTCGAACGCCACCGCTTCCTGATTGGCGCTAGCCCGTCTTCCGTCAACCTGCTCACCCAACTGCCGGATGACGAGGCTCCCTCGATCGACTTCCGCAGCGGAGGTGCACGCTGATGCTCGCCCTCCGGCAACTGCGCACGGTCGTCCCCCTGTTGCTCGTGATCGCAGGGGCAGCACCTGCCTGGGCGCGCCCCCAATCCACGCCCGGCTTCTCCTGGCACGCCTTCAATTCCGTGCCCGGCGGTTCCGTGCCGTGGAACATCGTTGTTCTGCTCACCCTGCTAACGCTTCTCCCCGCGCTCATCCTCTCGATGACGCCCTTCGTACGCCTGATTGTGGTCTTTCATTTTCTCCGCCAGGCGCTCGGCACCCAGACCACGCCCAGCAACCAGATCCTCATCGGACTTGCTCTCATCCTCACTTTCTTCCTGATGCAGCCGGTCGGAGCCGCCATTTATACCGACGCCATCGTTCCCCTCGACGCGGGCCACATCACCATGACCGGCGCTCTCGATCGTGCGATCGTTCCGTTGCGCCATTTCATGCTGAAGTACACCCGCGAGAAAGACCTCGCTCTCTTTGTCGAACTGGCGCGCGAGTCCCGCCCCGCCCGCCCCGAAGACCTGGGCCTGCGCATCGTCGCGCCCGCCTATCTGCTGTCCGCGCTGCAAGCGGGATTTCGCATCGGTGCCGCGCTCTTCCTCCCCTTCTTAGTCATTG
>JAIQFZ010000162.1 GCA_020073015.1 Terriglobia bacterium
TCGCGCAGTGGCATGCCGGTCAGTTCCACGCCGTACACGATCTCCATCGGAGAGAACGCGTGGATATGCATGCGTGGCGTCGCGCTCTTCACGGCCCGCAGGATGTCGCGATAATAGAACGGGGGCAGATCCCGCGGCAGGCCGCCCTGAATGCAGACTTCGGTCGCTCCCAGATCCCACGCTTCTTTTGCTTTGCGGCCCATGTCCTCCAGCGAATGAAAATAGGTGTCGGCCTCGCGCGGCCCACGGCTGAAGGCGCAAAACTTGCACCCCACAAAGCATATGTTCGTGAAATTCATGTTGCGGTTCACGACGTAGCTGACGATATTGCCGACCAATTCGCGCCGCAGCGTGTCCGCCGCGACCAGCAGCGCTATCAGGTCTGAGCCTTCCGCATACGCCAGAGCCCGGCGTTCTTCCTCGGACAGGCAAGCCCCGTCCTGCTGTTGAAGGACTCGCTCGAGCGCGCTACGAATCTGGGCCGATGCGGTGGGCGCAACGTCTTCCCATGTGAGTGAAGGGAATTGCTCCAGTTCCGCTGAGTGCAAGGTCACCATATCCTCCTATCGGAAAAGATCGTACTTCGCAGGCCGGATCAGTTCTCGCCCGCTGCCGTTTCCCCTGCGGTAAACAAACCCTCGAATGATGCACGCTGGTGTGCCAGCCAGTTTGCCGCACACCAGACCCGCCGCACAAGCCAGTTCGTCGGCGACTGCGTCAACCGTCGCGTGCAGCGAATATCCGTACGGGTCGTGACGCCCGCGGTAGTCGATCAGCGGGCGCATGCCAGCGACTCCGATCGCGACTTCCGTCAGCCCCTCGCGCCACGGACGCCCAAAACTATCGCTGACGATCACTGCGATCTCGACTCCCAGCTTCTTCTTGATCTCCGCCCGCAACCTGCCTGCGAAGCGGTCGGGATCTCCGGGCAATAGTACCGCGTGCCGGCCGCCATCAACGTTCGATACATCCACACCGCTGTTGGCACAGACAAAACCGTGCCGCGTCTCGGTGATCAGCACCCCACGTTTTCGTCGTACGACGCGGCGACTTTCCCGCAGCGCCAGTTCCGTAACCCGGGCATCGACTCCGAAGCGGCGGCCCCAGGCTCGCGACCATGCCGAAGGGCGGACTTCATCCAGCGCCACCAGCGCGCCTTCCGCCTTCGAAACGACTTTGTGTTTCACTACCAGGATGTCTCCATCCTGCAATCGCAATTGCGCGCTCTTTGCCGCCGTCAGCAATTTCGCGCCCAACGAATCTCCGGGGCGAATCTCCCCATCCACAGGAAGAGGAAAAATGCGAACTTCCCCACTCCCACGCTTACCCATGGCAGATCTGCTCGCGGCGGTCGAGGCTCCAGCTTCGCACGAGTCGCTGTGACCGGCGCTCACCCTTCGCCGCGGCCAGTTCCTTCAAGTCCTCGGGGCGATCGACGTCCCGGGCAATCCCGGGCAGTTCGAGCACAATGCAGGGCTTCCCGGTGGCCTTTGCCGCGGCCAGATGGGGCAGAAAACTGTCATTGCCGAAGCGCAGCGGAAACAGATCCGCCGGAGCGCGCAAAACCGCGTTCGTGCCGCGCCCGGCTGCATCCGGCACCAGCACCGCTCCGCCCGGAGGAGCGGAATCCGCGATCTTTTGCAGCTCCGACACTTCAATCAACGGAATGTCCGCCGGAACCACCAGCGTGCGGTCTGCCCCGCGCCGCCGGCACTCGACGGTAGCCATCTCAATCGCGCCCGTCTCGCCAGGATTCGTCGCGTCGGCGATCACTTCGAAATCGAAACGTGCCGCCAGATCGCGTGCAAACGGATCACCCGTCACCACGGCTACCCCTGGGCGTCTTCGCCAGCGTGCCAGTTCCTGTAGGACGTCTTCGCACATGGCCTGCGCCAGCGCCAGTCGTTCCTCCGGAGTCAGAACAGCAGACAGCCGTTGCTTGGCGCTGGCGAGGTTTTTCACCGGAATCAGGATCATAAATTTTCCGCCGCAGCTTCCATGGTCGGAGGTTGCATGGCCGCCGCCAGCGCTGCCTTGGCTAATGCGACCCGGTCTTCCACCGTCCGCATAATGGCCGGTGCGCAACTCACGCGTAGACCCGCTTTTCGCAGTTCTTCCGCAGCCTGGAAGTCGCGCGAATCCACCACCAGCACATCCAGAAAGTCGCGATAGAAGTCGGCCACGCCGCCAATCGATACCGCGAAACCCTGTGCCGCCAGCAGCGCTCCGGCAGGTCCGGAGACGGCCGCCCCGCCCACGATCGGGCTCACCGCCACAATGCGAGCGCGACTCTCGCGCAGAGCCGCGCGAATTCCCGGCACTGCGAGAATCGGACCAATACTCGAAACCGGATTGCTGGGCGCCAGCAGCACAATGTCCGCCGTCCGGATCGCCTCGATCACTCCCGGCGCCGGCTCCGCGTCCGAGGCGCCCGCAAAACGCACCGACTCCACCGGATCCTGATACCAGCGCTGTACGAAATACTCTTCGAAACTCAAGTCTCCCACCGGCGTGAGAACGCGCGTCTCGACGCGCGAGTTGCTCATCGGCAGGATGCGCGCCTTGATCCCGAGTTTGGCGGCGATCTCGGCGGTGACCTCACTCAGCGTTTTGCCATCGGAGAGCAACTTAGAACGCAGGATGTGCGTGGCCAGATCGCGATCCCCGGCGTGAAACCAGATGGGCTGTCCCAGTTGCCCCATGGCTCGCAGGGCGAAAAATGTGTCGCCCTTCACACCCCAGCCGCGTTCCTGGCTCAATCGTCCAGCCATCATGTAGGTGACCGAATCCACGTCGGGCGAGACGTACAGGCCCCACCACAACATGTCGTCCCCGGTATTCACGATGATTGTCAGTTCCTCGGGCGGGACGATCTGGCGCAGCCCATCCACGAACTTCGCGCCGCCCGTACCACCAGTGAGAACGGTGATCATGCTGCCCTCCGTGCGTAGCCTTGAGGATCGGCTGAGCCCCCCAGCCGCGTGGCCAGAAGGTCGCTGTGCCCCGCTGCCTGCTCCACAAACTCAGGATAAACCGGCAGTCTCTGGCGCAGTTCGAAACCTTTTGCCTCGGTTCGCCGCCGCAACTCTTCCAGATGCGGCCACGGCATCTCTGGATTGATGTAGTCCGGCGTCAGAGGCGAAATGCCTCCCCAGTCATTGATGCCGCCGTTCAGCAAGTCGTCGTAGTGTGGATCAGAAAGGTTCGGTGGCGCCTGGATATTCATTCGCGGCATGAGCAAACGCGTCACCGCCAGCGTGCGCAGCAGGTCGTGATGGTCTGGTTCCGGCCAGGCCGCCATCGGGGTCCCGCGCTTGGCCCGGAAGTTTTGCACGATCACTTCCTGAATGTGCCCGTACTTCTCATGCAGGTCGCGGATGGCAATGAGTGAATCGACGCGCTCTTCCGGCGTCTCGCCAATCCCGATCAAAATGCCCGTGGTAAAAGGAATTCTCTGCCGTCCCGCGTCTTCGATCACGCGCAGGCGTTTGGCAGGGTCTTTATCGGGTGCGTTGTCGTGCGCGGCGCCCTGCGCGAGCAGCCGGGAACTGGTGGTTTCCAGCATCAGACCCAGGCTCGGAGCCACGCGCGCCAGCCGCTCCAGCCATTCCGCGCTCATCAACCCAGGGTTCGGATGGGGGAGCAGGTTCGATTCCCGCAGCACAGTTTCGCACATCGCTTCCAGGTAGTGCAGCGTGGACTTGTAGCCCAGGTGCCGCAGCGCGTCGCGCATCTCCAGGAACAGCAACTCTGGTTTGTCACCCAGGCTGAAAAGCGCCTCGGTACATCCCATGCGTTCGCCCGCGCGCACAGTTTCCATGACCTCATCCGGGGTCATGGTGTGCGCGCCGGGCTGTCCGGGATCGCGGCGGAAGGTGCAGTACCCGCAATAGTCGCGGCACAGATTCGTCAGCGGAAGAAATACCTTGCGCGAGTAAGTGACAATGTCAGGATGAAAACGCGCGCGCACGCGCTGCGCTGCGGCCAGCAACGAGGGCAGTTCGCGATCACCGGCGCAGAGGAGTCGGTACGCAGCGTCCCGCGAGATCGCTTCCGTGCTGCCGGCATCCAGGTCTTGTACCATCGCGCTCATGGCGTCCTGAGAGGTCGCGTTCATTTCGATGTTCCGGGGCCAGGAACGGCTCAGGCTCGGCGTTCTAACGATGATATCGAAGCTGACGGCTGATGTCGCTATGCATCGGATGGAAGTTGACACTTCGCAAACCGGTGATAAGTTTAGTTGCCGACACTTGATAGTATTTGTTCCGGAGCATGAGTCTGACATCCAGCGATTTCCGCAAAGCCATGGGCTGTTTCGCAACCGGGGTCACGGTGATCAGCGTCGATCAGGGAGGCGAAGTGCACGGCATGACCGCGAACGCTTTCACGTCGGTCTCACTCGATCCCATGCTGGTGCTGGTTTGTGTCGACTACCGGGCGCGAACGCACGCTCATCTGCATGCCCGCAAGCGCTTTGGAGTGAACGTGCTGCGCAGCGATCAGCAGGCAATTTCGGAATATTACGCGCGCTCGAGCGAGGCTCATCAGCACGCCGAAGACGCCGGTGCCCACTTCGATCGCACGGCGCAGGGAACACCGGTGCTCCGTGGTGCTCTCGCTTATCTCGAATGCAGGCTGCAAAGGGCCGAGAAGGCGGGCGATCACACCATCTTCATCGCCGAAGTGGAGGAGGTGGTTGTACGAGAAGGCGAGCCGCTGCTATATTTTCGCGGCCAGTATCGCGGAATGGAAAAAGTCAAAAGTTAGAAGTCAAATTGCAGAAGTAAAACCCCGTTGGCTGCGGTGGTTGTACTTCTGCAATCTGACTTTTGACTTCTGCAATTTCCTACTTTCCCATCACCAGCTTCGCGATCGTCGCCAGCTGCATGTTCGACGTGCCCTCGTAAATCTTGCCGATCTTCGAATCACGCCAGTATTTTTCGACCGGATAATCCTTGGTGAAGCCGTATCCGCCGTACACTTCGATGGCCAGCGACGTGACACGCTCCGCCACCTGCGAGGTGAAGAGCTTGGTCATGGCGGCTTCTTTGACGAAGTCGACGCCGGCGTCTTTCATGCGAGCTGCGTTATACACCATCAAGCGCGCAGCCTCGATCTCAGTTGCCATTTGCGCGATCTGGAACTGGATGCCCTGAAATTCGGAAATCGGCTTCCCAAACTGTTTGCGCTCCTGGGCATATTTCGCGGCACATTCCCATGCGCCGCGCGCCACGCCCAGCATCTGCGCGCCGATTCCGATGCGTCCTTCGTTCAGCGTCTCAATGGCAATCTTGTATCCCTTGCCGGCTTCGCCGAGCACATTCTCCTTCGGCACGCGGCAATCTTCCAGAATCAGTTCGCAAGTGGAGGAAGCGCGAATCCCGAGCTTATCTTCTTTCTTGCCGACCGTGAATCCCGGAAAATTCTTTTCGATCAGAAACGCAGTGATGCCCTTGTAGCCCTTCGAAGCATCAATGGTCGCAAACAGAATGAAGAGTCCGGCCTCTTTTCCGTTCGTGATCCAAAGCTTGCGTCCGTTCAGAACGTAGTCACCGCCTTTCAGTTCGGCCTTCGTCTGCAGCGCGAAGGCATCCGACCCTGATCCGGCTTCGCTCAACGCGTACGCGCCCAAAGTGTCGGCGGCCATCTTCGGCAGATAGCGTTTCTTCTGATCCTCATTAGCCCACCGCAGAATCGCATTGACCACCAGTGTGTTCTGCACGTCCACGATCACGCCCGCGGAAGCGTCTGCCCGCGAGCATTCTTCGACGGCCAGGATCGCCTCGAAGAACTTGCCGCCCGCTCCGCCATACTGCTCCGGAATCTCGATGCCCATCAGTCCGAGCTGAAAGAACTGCTCGATCAGCCCGTGATCGAACACCGCCTTTTCGTCCATCTCTTTTGCCAAAGGACGGATTTTGTCGTCGGCAAACTGGCGCACATTGTCGCGAAACAAAATCTCGTCTTCCGTAAGCGTGGTCAGCGGAGCAGGATTGGAAAGCTGCAGAGTTTCCGGCATAAAGGCACCTTCAAAGTAGAGACACGGCTGGCCGCGTCTCGGCGGAATGGCGAACCCGAAATTGTAGCAGTCAAACCGGCGACCGCTCGGTCGGTTTCTGCGCGCTCAAGGTCACAACGTTGGCTGCTCCGGCACCAGTTCCGCAACCGTCAGCTGATCCGCATTCCGCAATTCCGGGAACAGCCATGCCCATGCTGCGATGATGACCAGCGTTCCGATGCCTCCCAGCACTACTGCGGGAACGGTGCCGAACCACTGGGCGGTGAGTCCGGACTCGAACTCGCCGAGTTCGTTCGAGACTCCGATGAACAACATATCCACGGCGTTGACGCGCCCGCGCATTTCGTCGGGTGTCGCTACCTGCACCAGGGTGGCGCGGATGATCACGCTCACCATGTCGCTGGCGCCCAGTAAAAACAGAGCAACCAGCGACAGGATCAGACTGCGCGAGATCCCAAACACAATGGTCAACACGCCAAAGCCAGCTACGCACAACAGCATGGTCATGCCGGCGCGCCGCCGGATCGGCCAGTGAGCGACCACGATCGCCATCAGTGCAGCGCCGACGCCGGGAGCGCTCCGCAGCAGGCCCAGTCCCCACGGGCCAGTCTGGAGAATCTCTTTTGCGTAGATCGGGAGCAAGGCAACCGCGCCCCCGAGCAGGACGGCAAACATGTCGAGCGAGATCGAACCCAGTATCAGTTTCTTCTCCCAGATGAACCGGAAGCCTGCCAGAACGGTGCGCACACTCACGGGATCTCTGGGGCGAGCGGCGGGCCGCGGCTGGATGCGCACGGTCATCGCGATCGCAAGCATGGAGACCGCTGCCGCCATCGCGTACACGGCATGGGGTCCGCGAAAAAACGCGTATGCAATTCCGCCGATGGCTGGCCCCGCGATGGTCGCAATCTGAAAGGTGCTGGCGTTCCAGGCGACCGCATTCGCAAAATGCTCGTCCGGCACCAACAGGGGGAGAAGCGCGCGGCTGGCGGGCCAGTTGAGACATCGCACCACTCCCAGCAGAACCAGGACAAGGTAAATGAGGTGAACCGACCGCGGCGCTTCCCGGCTGATGACCAGGAGCAGAGCCGAGCAGAGGGCGAAGCCACCGTAGCACCACATCAGCAGGCGGCGACGGTCGAACAGGTCGGCCGCATGTCCTGCGAAAAGGAAGAGCACAACGCCCGGCAAGAACTGCGCTAACCCTACGTATCCGAGATCGAGCGGGCGCCTAGTGATTTCGTACACCTGCCATCCCACGGCAACCGATTGCATTTCCAGCGACAGGACGATGAAGAAGCGCGCGAGCGTGTAGGAGACAAAATTCGGATAGGTGAAAGCGACACGCCCGGCAAGCCGGGGGTCCTGGGAGGTCAGCATTCCTTTTTACTCTGCCACACGCTGCCAGGTGTAGTTTTGAATTTGACCTCCACCGGCGCTAGAAGCTGATCTTCAGAATGGTGCCGCCCACACCCACCAGCCATCCTGCTTTCGGACTCGCAAAAGCGACCGCCCAGTAGCCGGTCACGCCGGGCAGCGTGAACCAGGTGTTGCCCTCGTCGGGAGTCCATGCGGCTCCTCCGGCATTGGCGGTGATCACCACCGCGCGGCCGTCGTCGCCCTCAGGACCGCCGCCGGTGCCGGCCCGACCCACGTAGCTCAAGCCGAAAATGGCTCCGGTGACGGGAGGCGCGTTGGTCAGATTCCAGGTTTGACCGCCATCGTTCGAGGTGGCCGTGGCCGCGTTATTGGGGTCGCTTGGGTCTAAATCACCGCCGCCCACGATGCCATGCCACGGATCACGGAAAGCCACCGTGAAGGCGCCTGCGCTGGGCGAGCTCACGAGCGGAGTGTCATACGCGTTCCAGGTGTTGCCCGCGTTTCGTGTGGCCAGGATTCTGGCCGCGGTCGCGCCGCCGGTCGCAATCCAGGCGTTCCGCGCGCCCTGGGTGGCGACGCACGTGCCACTGGCCGCGAACGACGCTTCACCTGATACGGAGATCGGGGAAGACTCCGTTCACCGAGTCGCTGTGCGAGATGCCGCGCCGCGGAGTCCAGAACGCGAAACAATCGTAGAACGCACCAGGATTCTGGTTCTGGAACTGCATGGTCCAAGTCGCGCCGCCATCGACTGTTTTGTAAATGCGAAAATCCGTCGGGTTGCCGCCGATGGATTGCAGATACGCGACCTTCTCACTTACGCCCTGCACATCGCGGAATTGCAGTGCCTCGGCCCCCGGCACCACACCGGCTTTCCAGGTCTTTCCGCCATTGGTGGTCAGAACAAACGTACCACCGCGACCGGATGCCCAGACCACGCGCGGGTTCACCGGACTGACCGCAATCAGTCCTTGTGTCGTGTTGCTGTTTTGCGGAGTCAGTTTGGGTTGATGGACTTTCCTGTGCCCTTCCGCAAAGCTGAGGGTTCCAAGGGCGAACGTAGTGATCAGGAAAACAGGCAGCGAAGGTTTCAACATAGGAGTCTCTCCGGAGGGAAATTCGTTGCGTGGGGCTGGAGTATAGGCCGCCTTGGAGAGGGGTGTCAAACTGCGTGGAAGAACCCCCAAATCCCAAGCAGGACCTGCCCATTACTCCGAGTGTATTAACCAGTTAGTACGGAGGGTACCCCCCTCCCCCCCGGTCTTTTGGAATCATAGAGTTAAGTGGTCAAGACACTCCAAAATCCAGATTCCAAATGAGTTGCATGCAAAATCTAGACAACAAAGGACTTACACAGTGCACCAAAACTGGCGATCCTTTAGAATCAATCAGTCAACCTCTGCCATCGCTGGCAAAATCTAGATTTCAAAGAGCTTAACGCCAGAAATTCCATGGCGAGGGCCTCATTTGGCCCCTGTTTCCTCGAACGACGCCTGAGCTCCGGGTCGAGGGTGCGGTTTTCAAACCGCCTTTGAGTTATAGATATTGTAGATACATTATCTCTGGGCTGGGGGGACGTCAAGGACCTGCGTCACGACGTGGCGGACTTTTTTTTGAAGTCCTCTCAGGCCGGAAGCCCCACCAGGCACCAGGCCTATTTCGCAGGCATGGCGGCACGAATGGTTTCGGGGCCGTGGCAACGAATACTTGGACGGCCGTTCTCGTCAGGTAATTGGTAGAACGCTACCCCCTCAAGAGTTCGAATCCACTCGATCGTGCCCGACGTTGGGGAGTTGCAAAGCCGAACCGCCCACAATCCCCCACCACTGACTCCACCAAGTTTGCGTACCTCCGGGTAGGAGCTATCAATCACGCAATCAAAATAGTCGAAACCGCCGCGAGTATGGTATCGTGCGGCGCCCACGGTGAAAAAACCCGCGATCTGAACGTCTGCATGGGTCTTCGTGAATTTCCCAAGAGCGTGCGGGGTCCCCATCAGTACATCAACTTCAATACGGTCAATACGGTCCGTTTTAGCTGCCCTATTTCCGTCGATCTTTGGATCGTACAAGGATTTATACGCTTTGATTGTTCCCAAGTGCTCGGTAGGTATTCGAAGAAAAATAATGTCAGGTCCCCACTCGTCCCAGCCACTAGTCTTCGCGGGGCCGAAAGGAACGATTGTCTTAACGTCCATTAAAAACTGATGGTCTATGTCATCCGTTATCGAGATCCCGACCTCGACGGCAGACTTCAGTGCCTTGTGCCACACATGAGCTGCGGTCAGAATGAAGTGAGACTGCCCGTCGGATATCAGGGTCCCGGTTCCCGCCAACTCAAGCCGAGGGCCGTTCTTGCCTTTGAACACCGCGAACAGGGCGGCAGTAGAACTGCCGATTTCACGAATTATTTGCAGAGGCAGTACTGCGGAGCCCTTGAGGCAGGCAGCGATTTCATTCAGGTTCATTCGCCCTCCGTGCCGGGATTCCTGCCACATATTACAACGGATCTCTCTGGGGCTACCGAGCGTATAGGGCTTTCAATCTGGGGTCGTCGATGCACCTCAAGGGGAAAGGTCGCCTCGGGACTCAGCGGCAAATCCAAGCCTGGAAACGACTGCGGAATCCCACCCTTCAAGAAACCAAGGGTGGGGCACGCGGCAGCATCGAGTCCTTCTTTGACCGTGGACAATTAGCGCTCAGCGGTCAATACTTAATGCGACGTTTAAGAGGGAGTCCCGAGGTCCATTTTGAGCACCCCAGGTCCATCTAATACTGAACAATCGGCGAAACCCGACTCGACCAAATTACGCGAGACACTGGCTAGAGCAGATGAACTCTGAGTATAAAATCCTTCAGGATAAGATCGATAAAATCGGAGCGTTTCGGTTCACGATCAGGGGATGGTCCGTTACGCTTGTAATTGCTTCGATCGTTGCGACTGGCTCGTCGAAAGTGGTCTCACCATACGTACTCTGTCTGCTTGTACCCTTTATTTATGCCCTCTACGCTGTCGAACGCAAGCAGAATGAACTCAGCCGCAGTTTTGGCGAACGCGCCCTACACTTAGAAAGGCGACTGAAGGAAGAGTTGAGATTTTATGCGCAAGCTGATCCTGTAGTCGGCTTTTACCCAGGCATTGCCTATCACCTTCATGACGCTCAAAGGGAACATCCTGTTGGAACAGTTCGAGCATGGCTCGCTGACCCAGATCATTTCTTTTATCTCATCCAATTTATCGCGGTGGGTCTGGCAATAGCAGTCCTTTCGTTTCTGAGTCCATCAAGGGAGTCGGATCCGGCGAAAGGTCAAACAATCATTCAGATGCAGAGTGATTCTTCTACTGCGTCGCGCGACGAGACTGGCGAGTTAACTACGCCAATATCGAAGGGCACCACAAAACAGGAACAAAAGAGTGTCAACCAAAACAGACATTGATCTCAATTTCTTGAACCGAGCAATCGAAGTCCTTGAAACCGTTGTCGATGAATTCGACCCGGAAGACCCCGACTATGACGAGGGACTACTTAAAACTGCCTTCACAACACTTATCAATGAGGGATTTCTGCAAACGCCTTTGAGAGCTAAAGATTTTCGAGTGCGTAACCTGGTAGAACATATCTTCGGAGACCACTCACCGGAGGACCTGTTTGATAGGGCACAAACATTCGATAATTTAGTGGATACGTATTTAGGTGATCCGTCGGAAGAAGATATGGCTGAGGCTCGAGCACATCTGAAAAGAATAATAGAAAGTTTGAAGAAGCGGGCGGAGAGGTTAAAGAGATCAAGAAAGAGAGAGGCAGGGTAGCCTATGGAGGAATGTTTGAGAGCACTTCTTCTCAGCCGCGTACGGGAACTGGGCCGTGATCCCGTTTTTCTCCGCGGAGCAGATGAAATTGTCATTTTTGGTTCACACGCTGCCGGACTTGAGACACCAGACTCGGATCTGGACGTTCTTTGCGTGGGGCTGGGGCGTCGGCTCAAGACCAACTCGTTAGATTTGTGCTGGGTCTCGAAGGAAACGCTCTTTCAAGATGGCTGGTTGGGATCGGAGTTGGCCGGTCACATAGCCAGATATGGCACATGGGTCCACGGCGAAGGCGACTGGCGTCGATATGCATTTGTTTCCATGGATGCAATTGAGAGAAAACGAAAGAGAATAGTGTCGCTTTCCAGAACTGTTACAAACCTGTGGGATAGACTGTGAGCTGCATCCTGTGATTGAGTCCAGCGGAAGTGAGAGTTCTCCGATAAATTGGGGCGATGAGGCC
>JAIQFZ010000163.1 GCA_020073015.1 Terriglobia bacterium
TGCGAAGCTGCACCTGCGTCCGGACGGCATTCTGCAGCAATGGTTCCCGATGGGCAGCCGGGATCCCGCTATCGTCGCCTCAGTCGCGCGGGCCCTCAACGAATCGTTCCCGTATGTTCGCGTGTTCCGCTCCATCGAGGGATGGGGGTATCACTTTCTGGCCAGTACCTCTCCGCTGCCCCCTGTTTCTGCTGCAGTGTTGGCAAGCCACCTGCCGCCAGCTGCCACCGCCGATCTGCTGGAATGGGGGCCGGCGACCACTGCGGAGCAGCAATTTGCCGCCGTCCTGAATCAGGAGTTAGCGCTCGACAGTTTGATTCAGCAGGCGCCGGGCGTCCCGGCGCTTCAGGACGACCGCCCGGTGAATGAATACTACCTGCTGCGCCGAGTTCAAGACGCAGAGTACAGACGGAGATGGTGGCAACATTTCCTCGACCGGGTGGGAATTAAATCGTGAGCGGGAAAGGCGCGTGTGTTTGCCGGTTACGGCGCGCGGCGGCGGGCACAACCGTTGGGTCGACTGCCAGCGCTGACCCGCGTTAGAGATGATAACTTGTAGCCGAGCGGACGCTTAGTAACTGCCGTTACCGTTGCCGTTACGGATTTTGAACCACTCGTACTTCAGATTGCAGGCCTGCAGGTCGGCACGGACTTTCATGAACGTCTGCTGGATCCTGGCGATCGTGAAGCCGTTCTTGCGTCCGCGGCGGAAGTCTTCGCGATCTTCCGCGATCGCGCTGTTCCGACGTTGCACCGCTCTGTAGTAGTCCCCATCAGGCCCGTAGTAGGCTCCGGTTGCCTCGGTCAGCCTACGGTCTTCCTTGCGCTGGATCAGGCGGGTGTTGTCGTCCAAGACGCTGGCCATTAAGGAGTCAAACTCGTCGTACCATTGCCGGACAGCCTCTTCGGTCTCCGCATTTGAATGGGTCTTTCTGTAGCCACGGATTGCGCGGATGATCTCTTCGGAGTTGTCCACACCCTCCAGGGCGATGCCTGGGACAGGGCCGCTCTGGGACTTCAGGTTTTCGTCTGTGAGAACCGCCTTGGCTTTGGGGCCGGTAGCCTGTTTGCTCTTTCTGGCGATGTCGCCGAGAGAAGACGTGGAGCGATCGGCGGTCTGGCCGACGATTGACGATGCGAAGAACAATATGAACAGCTGACTGAACGATAGCGCAAACATCCGCTTCCAATTCATAAGTCTCCCGGAACAAAGCGCATCGAGACTGCTACCCCGACTATCATAAACAGTCCGAAAACAGCTCGAGAGATTACTTCTGTTGCAAGACGATCGTACTCGATGTTAGTGGCTTATCACTGACTGGTGCGTGGTGAGGCAGAGGCATACTGCGCCGGCCAACGCGTGACGGACGGTGATGGACAATGATGCGATGTTCTTCCTCTCGAGGGTCCACCTTGCGTCAGAAGGATACTTAGAAACCGCGGCGCTTCAATACGCAAAGCCGTCGGGCTGACTTACGGCTCCGACGCGAACGTAGTGATCAATGAACTCCCGTCCCGCCGCCAGAGCCTTGCGGTTGATTTCCATCATCTCGACTTTCTTGATCTTCGTCTGCAGAACCTCTTCCGCGGTGGCGGCCAGCAGGCACTCGGTCTCTTCGAGCAGCGCGCCCATCAGGATAATGTTGGTCGCTTTGGTCGAGCCGAGCTTGTCGGCCATCTCGGACGCGGGGATGCAGATGACGCGCGCCTGCGGCAACTGGAAGTCCTGCGGGAGTCGAGCCTGGTTGTAGAGGATGAGGCCTCCGGGTGCGACCTGCGGCGCGAATTTGCGGAGCGAGAGTTCATTCATCGCCACCAGCACATCGGGATGCGAGATGAGGGGCGAGCCGATGCGCTCCTTCGACAGGCAGACGTGGCAGTGGGCGCTGCCGGAACGCATCTCGGGACCGTAGGAGGGTAGCCAACTGACTTCGAGCCCTTCGCGCATACCCATCTCGGTGAGCAGTTGGCCGAGCAGGAGGACGCCTTGTCCGCCGAAGCCGGCGATCTTGATGGCGAATTCCTGGAAATGGTGCGTGTGCTTGGGTGAGCTTGGCTCGCCTGGAAGGACGAGGGCGGCCGTCCCTCCTTGGGTGCTGCTAATCTCCAACACTTCGGGGATGGGGCGAATTGGGATCACGGCGTTCTCGACCGGCTCATGCTTCCTGTCTCGGAAGACGTTGAGCGGGAAAACGGGAATCATTTTCTCTGCGACCCACTTGCGGGCTTCGACGGGATCTTTCGCCCAGATCGTGGGGCAGGGCGAGAGAATTTCCACGAAGCTGAAGCCAATCCCGTCGCGCTGGATTTCGAGCGCGCGGCGCACCGCTTTGCGAGCTTTCATGATGTTCTTGTTGTCGGAGAGCGCGACGCGCTCCACATAGACGGGCGCTTCCAGTGTCGAGATCAACTCCGCCATGTGCAGCGGGAAGCCTTCGTTGACCGGGCGGCGGCCCCAGGGCGAAGTCGTGCTTTTCTGGCCGACCAGCGTGGTCGGGGCCATCTGTCCGCCCGTCATGCCGTAGATCGCGTTGTTGAGGAAGAAGACGGTGATTTTTTCTCCGCGGTTGGCGGCGTGGATGATTTCGGCGGTGCCGATGGCCGCGAGGTCACCATCCCCCTGGTAGGAGATGACAATCTTGTCGGGACGAGCGCGCTTGATCCCGGTCGCGCCGGCGGGGGCGCGGCCATGGGCGAGTTGCACATTGCCAACGTCAAAATAGTAGTAGGCGAAGACGGAACAGCCAACCGGGCTGACGAAGATAGTTTTGTCCTGCAGGCCGAGGTCGGCGAGGGCTTCCGCGATCAACTTGTGGGCGATGCCGTGCCCGCAACCCGGACAGTAATGTGTCTGGTGCTGCAGCTCGTCCTTGCGTTCGTAGGTGTCGTAGAAGACGGGTGACTTGGAGTGTGAAACCTGGTAGCCCGCGGCCAGGATTTCTGATTCTTTGACGTCCGCCTTTGAATCGGTTGACATGTTCACCCCGCGCTTTTCGTCGGCGGCTCAAGCCGCCTCAATCTTTCTGACCGCTTTCAGCACGCCTTGAAGGCGTGCCCTGATACGAACCTCCGAGCTGCGCTCGGCTGGACGGGGCGGAGCCCCGTCGCCACACAACTTCTCTCTAAATCAGTGCCATGACGTGCTGCATCAACTGCGAATGCACTTCTTCCACCGACGGAACGTTGCCGCCGGTTCTTCCGTAGAACTCGACGGGTACCTTGCCATTCAAGGCCAGGCGCACATCTTCGACCATCTGGCCGTTGCTGAGTTCGACGACCAGGACCCTGTTGACTTTGTTCGCAGCCTCCACGAGTGCTTTGGCCGGGAAGGGCCAGAGCGTGATCGGACGGAACAGCCCAGCCTTCAGGCCTTCGCGGCGCGCCATCTCGACGGCCGAACGCAGCACGCGCGAAGTGATGCCGTAGCCGACCAGCAGAACTTCCGCGTCTTCGGTTTGCAGCGTTTCGTGGCGAGCTTCGATCTGCGAGGCCCGGATGTATTTGGCTTCGAGCTTGCGAACGTGCTCTTCGAGCGCGTCGGTCTCCAGGTAGATGGAGCTGATCAGGTTTTTGCGCGTTTCGGGGGTGCCTTGCACGGCCCAGGGGCGCTCCGGAAGTCGGACCTCGTGGTATTCGAGCTCGATGGGCTCCATCATCTGGCCGATGAAACCGTCGGCCAGGACGATGGCCGGATTGCGATATTTGTCGGCGAGTTCGAAGGCGAGGACCGTGAGGTCGGCCATCTCCTGCACGGAAGCGGGGGCGAGCACGAGGTTACGATAACATCCGTGCCCGCCGCCCTTGACCATGGCGAAGTAGTCGCTCTGTTCGGGAGCGATGTTCCCGAGGCCGGGGCCTCCACGAACCACGTCGACGATGACGCAGGGAAGTTCTGACCCGGCAAGGTACGAGATGCCTTCCTGCATCAAGCTGAGGCCGGGGCCGGAGGATGCGGTCATGACGCGGGCCCCGGCCGCAGCTGCGCCGTACACCATGTTGATGGCGGCGACTTCGCTCTCCGCCTGCAAGAAGGTCCCGCTGACTTGCGGCAGAAGAAGGGCTGCCGCCTCGGCGATCTCGCTGGCTGGAGTGATGGGATATCCGTAATAAGCCTGGCACCCGGCGAGGATGGCGCCCTTGACGACGGCGACGTTTCCTTTACAGAGCTGCCGCATGGGACTCTCCTTGGACGAGCGGCTTGGTCGGTGGAGCGAGGCGGTAGACGGTAATGGCGCCCGGCTCCGGACAACAGTAGAAGCAGATCCCGCAACCCGTGCACCCATCGCCGCTGTAATGGGCCGCGTGCACGCCGTAGGCGTTCAACTCTGGCCGAAGTTCCAGACACTCGGGCGGGCAGGATTCCACGCACAGCCCGCAGCCTTTGCATTCTTCCGTGTCAATCAGGATGTTGCCTCGCGGTTGTCCTGCCATAGTCACCTCGTTGGGGACAGCGTTTGCGGACGCTGTAGCCAGTTCGTTTGCTCGCAATACGCGTACAGCTCTTCGCGGAATTTGGGATGCGCGATCTCGATCAGGGCTTGGGCGCGTTCGCGAATGGATTTGCCGTGCAGGTATGCGACGCCGAATTCAGTCACGACATAACGCACCAGGCCACGCGAGGTCACGACCCCAGCGCCCGGGCTTAGCATGGGTACGATGCGCGAGATCGTTCCGCTTTTTGCCACGGAAGAGATCGCAATGATCGGCTTGCCGCCCTTCGAGCGGGAGGCGCCGCGCAGGAAGTCAACCTGTCCGCCGATTCCGCTATAAAACTGATTCCCGATGGAGTCGGAGCAAACCTGGCCGGTGAGATCGACCTGCAGGGCGGAGTTGATGGCGACCATGCGGTCATTGCGGGCGATCAGGCCGGGATCATTGACGTAGGCGGTAGGATGAAATTCAAAAATCGGGTTGTTGTCCACGAAATCGAAAATGCGCTTGGAGCCAAGAATGAATCCGACGATGATTTTGCGCGGCTTGAAGGTTTTGCGCTCGCCGGTGATGATGCCGGCTTCGATCAGCGGGATGACTCCGTCGGAGACCAGTTCGCTGTGGACTCCGAGATCTTTGCGGTCCGTCAACAGGGGAAGCACGGCGTCCGGGATGCCGCCGATGCCGGTTTGGAGTACCGACCCGTCTTCAATCAGGCTGGCCACGTTGCGGGCGATGGCGGTGTGCATCTCGGTGATCTCGGGCTTCTTCATCGCACAAAGCGGACGCGAGGATTCGACCACCGCGTCGATTTCGTTCACGTGGATGAAGCTGTCGCCATAGGTGCGCGGCATTTGGTCATTCACTTGAGCGACCACGTAGCGCGCCTGATGGGCGGCGGTGAGAGTCGTGTCGACACCGACTCCAAAGCTGCAGAAGCCGTGCGAGTCGGGAGGCGAGACCTGGACGAGCGCGACGTCGAGTGGCATGGCACCGCTGACGAAGAGTTCTTCAATTTCACTCAGGTAGATCGGGGTGTAGTCGGCGCGGCCCTCGTTGATGGCGTCGCGCACGTTGGCACCGATGAAAACGGCGTTATGGCGGAAATGTCCGGCCATTTCTGGGGAGACGTACGGCGCCGTCCCCATGGTCATCATGTGGACGATTTCGACGTCTTCCACGTGCGGGCCGCGCTGCATGAGCGCTTCCACCAGCGTCTCCGGTTCGGCGCAACCGGGCTGGATGTAAACCCGCATACCGGACAGGACGCAGCGCAGCGCTTCCTCGGGCGTGCGCAACTTTTTCTTGAACTCAATTTCCCAAGACATTCGTTCCTCTTTCTTCGCGCTCGTTCCCTAGTGAGCGACTCCGGCGTGCGGCAGTTCGTGCGCCGATTGCGCCCGTTGATATCCGACGGACGCGTAGTAAATTGCGCGATCGAAAAACTGATCGAGCAGTTGCATCATTTCCAGTTCGCCAAAGACCTCGACCGGGCGCTCCATGATGTTTTCCTTCTTGAGAAACTCCCAGAGGTTTTCCTTGGTCAGGATGATGACCCAGATGAGTTCGCTGATGGGCACGCCCTGGTGGGCGCGGCGAGTGCCGATTTCTTCGTAGCGTTGCTCGATGTCGAAAGCGCTCTTGCCGAGGAGCCAGTCGCCCAGATGCCGGTAAATTTCGTAGACGCGCTGCTCGAGTTCCCCGGGCGCAACGTTGCGATACGAGCGGGTCAGTTCTGAACTCTGGACTCGGGCGAGGAGTCCCGCGGCCAGGGCATCGGAGTGCGTCTCAATCAGACGCACGAGTCGGTAGGCTAGCATCATGACCGTCTCCTAACTATCCTCAATGCCAGTTTCGGCCCCCTGGGAGAGGGGGGCCGTGATTGATGGCACAGGGGATCGTGATGGGGGTCACACCCGTAACGCTTTCTGCGGCAATGGCTTACCATCGCGATCTCGACTGACCGACCAACCGGCCGGACGGGACGGACGCTTCCAAGCATGAAGTTCGGGGTGCACGGAGAGGATCATTTGGGCGCGTTTTCCGCGGCAAGATAATTTTGTCTTCGCGACTCATGGTTCGTGCCGCATCGATCATTGCAATCCGCCGCGCACCCTGTTTGATCCGCCGGTGGGACAGGGCAACCCCTTTCGCGGCGACAAGTACCAATGGAGTGGGCAGGTGACGGCGCGCAGTGGGATGAACAACGCCGCGCTCCGCAACTTCCTTCTGACGTTGAGCGGCACGCAACACTTGACACCGCGCGCCCTCACACCGCCGGCCGGACTCAACTTCTAGCAACGCTTTTCTTTCCCTCGAACCTTGTGTACCACGCGCATGTTCGTGGTGATCGAGCGCGCGGGTGTGCGCCGTGTTTTACAGTCAATTTACAACCAACTTACAAAATCCCTGCTGAGAAGCAAATAGCCGCGATGCATTGCGAGTTAGTGTCGCGATGTAAGAGACCGCACTCCGTCCAGCGGCGAAAAGACACCAATACGACGATAGTTTTACAAGTTTGTGGCAACTGCGCCTCGTGGACTCGCTAGTGTGAGTGTCGCCACCGGAAATCGTGAGAGACAAAGCGAGTGATCCCGCTGTTCGCGGATCACCAGGTGAAAGCGAAAAGGAGTATCGCAATGGGCACTCGTAGCTACGCAAAAACAGCGGCGGTCATGGTAGCGCTCGCGTCATCGTTGTTTGCTCAGCCGGCTGGAAAGCAAGCGACGCAGGTGACGGCGGTGGCCGGTGAAAGCTGGCTCAGTCACCTTCATCGCACGTTTGACGAAACCAGCATGGGAAAGACGGGGCGGTTGGGGCCGGCTGAGCCGACGACGGATTTCGACGCTGGGGCAGTGAAGCTGGCGAGTGTTGTCGAGAAGCAGTATGTCACGGTGCATGGTGCAGATTTGTACCGGCTGAATTGCCGCGGATGTCATGGCGAAGCTGGGCTCGGCGCTCCGCCGGAGATCAATTCCGTCATCAATCCGGTGCGAGCCGGTTCGACCACGCTCGTCATGGAACGAATGAAGAAGGCCGGCATGAGCATGAGCTATGCAGAAGCGTCCAAACTCGCCCGGCAGTCCCAGGACGCCATCCTGCAGAGACTTCACAAGGGCGGCCAGGACATGCCGCCATTCTCGCATTTGAGTGAGCCAGAGATCCGGGCCCTGGTGGCTTACTTGAAGCAACTGGCGGACGTCCCCGGCGCGGAAGCCGAACAACTGGCGGTGCGAGAAACACCCGTGCGTGTGGGCGAGCACATCGTGAAGGCGACCTGTCACATTTGCCACAGCGCGTCCGGGCCAAATCCGGATGCGCAGCAGTTGGCGGACGGAGCGATTCCACCGCTGAGCGCTCTGACGAGCCGGGTGAACCAGGCACAATTTGTCAGAAAAATTACGCGTGGCGCTCCTATCGTGATGGGAACCCCGCCGCTGGCGTGCCGGGGCAGGATGCCGGTGTTCTATTACCTGAGCGAAGAGGAAGCGGCCGATGTGTACTTGTACCTTTCGCTGTACCGGCCATACCAGTGGGCAACTTTCGATCCAGTGATGGTCGTTAAGCGGCCCCGCGAAAGTTGCACCGGCAACCGATACGGCTGACATGCAGTTTGTGGCGCTGCTGGTTGTGGCTGGAGTGCTGGTGAGCCTGCTGCTGGCCGGAGGCTTCGGTTTCACCGTACGCGAATGCATGAGGTTGTCCACAGAGGGCAAGAATCACCAGGTGGTTGCGGGCAGTGTGCCCGTTGGGACCACCAACGGCGCAGAGGGCGAAGTTGATGACCGTCTAGTGGCGTAGGCCGGTTCGATGAGCGGTCGATAGCGGTTGTTCGGGCGACGAGGTCGCCCTGCCTGCTTCCCCTAGCAGGCAGAATGCAGTTGTATGCCGCGCTGACCAAGTCTTGATCTATGAGATGACGGATCGGTGCGCTGGCTCCAGTTTGAGGTTCCAAAGATCAATGAGGAGAAGGTTGAAAAATGTCTAAGTTGAGTCTGGCGTTGCTTTGTTCTGCAATTCTTGCCTGTGTCATGGTTCCCTCGGCTTTTGCCATTCCTCCGTTTGCCCGCCAGTATGGGACATCGTGCAGCACGTGCCACATTGATTTTCCCAAGTTGAACGACTTCGGCAAGGCGTTCAAGGATGCGGGTTTCAAGTTCCCTAAGGACGACGAGGACTTCATCAAGGTTCCTCCCGTCATGCTCGGCGCCGCGGCGCAGAAGGACCAGTGGCCGCATACCATTTATCCGGGCATGATTCCGGGCATGC
>JAIQFZ010000164.1 GCA_020073015.1 Terriglobia bacterium
AGCAGCTATTCATTCCCTTTACCGTGGGAGGAGGAATTCGCACGCTGGATGAGGCTATGGCGGTTTTTGATGCGGGCGCCGATAAAGTCAGCATCAATTCTGCGGCGCTCGCTGATCCACCCCTGATCACCCGGATCGGCGATCGTTACGGGTCTCAGGCGGTCATCGTCGCCATTGACGCCAAGCGTATTCGCGGAGACGCAAAGTTCGAGGCTTATTCGAGCGGCGGAAGAAAACCTACCGGGCGCGATGTCGTCGAGTGGGCACTGGAAGCGGAAGATCGGGGCGCGGGCGAAATCCTGCTCACATCGATGGATCGCGATGGCACAGGCGCAGGATTCGATTGTGAGCTGACTTGCGTGGTTTCCGAAGCGGTTCGCATTCCAGTGATCGCCTCGGGCGGCGGCGGTGACACACAGAGTTTCATCGACGTTTTTCAACGCGGCCGAGCGGACGCGGCGCTGGCCGCCTCGATCTTTCACTTTGGACTGCGCCATCTTGCCGACCTGAAACAAGAATTACAAAAAGCGGGGATTCCGATGAGGTGGCCATGCTGATTCCTTCGATCGATCTGATGGGCGGCAAGATCGTCCAACTGGTACAAGGCGAGCGTAAGGCGCTGGAGTTTGAGGATTTCGATGAGTGGGTCGCGCGCTTCTCTTCCTATCCACTGGTTCAGCTGATTGATCTGGATGCGGCCATGGGAAATGGGAACAATCGGGCTCTGGTGCGGGGATTCGCGGGCCGCCTTCCTTGCCAAGTGGGTGGAGGAATTCGCTCCCTGCAGGCGGCGGAGGAGATGCTGGCGACCGGCGCTCAGCGCGTGATCCTTGGTTCGTGCCTCATCCGCGATGGCCGGCCGGACGCGGCTTTTGCGGAACAAGTCGCGCACGCCACGGGTCCCGACAAACTGGTCTTCGCGATCGACTCGAAAGGTGGCCGAGTCGCCATCCGGGGATGGCGCGAACTCACGCCTACTACGCCGCTCGAGATGATCACGGCCCTCGAGTCGTGGTGCACGGCCTTCCTGTATACGCACATCGACACGGAAGGTCTGATGAAGGGCATCCCAATGAACGTGGTGCAGCAATTGCGGAGCGCGACGAAGAAGCAACTGATCGCGGCTGGAGGCATCGCAACCAACGAGCAGATCGATGAACTCGATGCGCTGCGGATTGACGCAGTGGTCGGGATGGCGATTTACACGGGCAAGATCAAGCTACACAATCCAGCACGTCGGCCGAGCCTCGCCGTCCGCAAAGAGTGATCGCGCATTTCGCAATCCGGCTCGAGAGGAAACTTGACAGCGCGTCGAGCCGGGCATAGAAAAATGGTGACTGAAATTCACTGCAGAAACCAATTTTCTTGATCGAGGAGCTCATGTCGCATACTCATGGATCGAAGTTCGCTCTCTTGGCTCTGGCTGTCCTGCTAATTTCCTCAGCGGTTTCGCAAGGTTCAAACCTCAACAAGAGCTCATCCTCCGATTCCGTCCAGCCTCTCCTCGGCCGATGGGACCTGACGTTGAAGGCTGCGGATCGGGAATATCCTTCGTGGCTGGAACTCCGCCAGGAAAACGGCCACTTGACCGCGCAGATGGTCGGACGCTGGGGAAACGCTCGGCCGCTGCCAAAGGTTGAGTTCTCGGATGGACAGCTGACGTTTGTTTCGCCCAAGGAAGAAGAGGACCTGCCGGTCGACATGGTTTTTGTCGGGAAGCTGAACGGGAAGATTCTGGAAGGGTCCGTCACTGGGCCAAAAGACGGGCCTTGGACCTGGTCGGGCGTACGCGCGCCGACGCTCGACAGAAAGGGTACTCCGAAGTGGGGAAAGCCGGTTTCGTTATTCAACGGAAAGGATCTGACTGGCTGGAAGATGACCGATCCGAACGCCAAAGCGGTTTGGACGGTGGAAAATGGAACGCTGGTGAGTCCGGGTCATGGGCCGGAGATCATCAACGATTTGAAGTTCCAGGATTTCAAACTGCATATTGAGTTCAATTGCGGGGCCAAGGCCAACAGTGGCGTTTATCTGCGCGGCCGCTACGAAGTGCAGGTGGAAGATAACTCGATCCAGGAACCACCGAGCCACCATACCGGCGGCGTCTATGGTTTCATCACGCCGAAGCCGGAGATGCCGCGCAAGCCGGGAGAATGGCAGAACTTTGACATCACCCTGGTGGGGCGAACGATCACGGTCGTCCAGAACGGAACGACGATCATTGATAAGCAAGAGATTCCGGGCATCACGGGCGGCGCGCTGGACAGCCACGAGGAGTTGCCGGGGCCGATCTACCTACAGGGAAGCGAAGATAACCACGTGGCGTATCGCAATATTGTGGTTACGCCCACAAAGTAGCCAGCGGCGGCGGTCACTAAAACTAAGTCTGCTGTAATCATAAAAAGAATTGCGGAGGACTTCATGAACAAAAGCAGTCTGTCACGCCGGAAGTTTCTAGGAATCAGCGCCGCGGCGGCGGGTGCATCGCTGGCGGCGAAAACCATCCTGCTGGAACCTGAACCGCTGCTGGCTTCCACGATGGCAGCGAGTGACCGGCTTCGTTTTGGCATCATCGGGGTCGGAATGCAAGGGAACTGGCTGCTGAGCAGTGCCATCGAACTGCCGGGAGTGGAATGCGTCAAAGCGTGTGATCTCTACGACGGTAGGCACACGCTGGCGCGGGAGATCACCGCGAAGCCTGACCTGCCCGTCACTCGCCGCTATCAGGAACTGCTCGCGGATAAGGACATCGATTGCCTGATCGCGGCGGTTCCGGATCACTGGCACAAGCAAATTGTGGTGGACGCGGTTTCCGCCGGCAAAGACATTTATTGCGAGAAGCCGATGTCGCACACGGCGGCCGAGGGCGCGGAGATGGCGGACGCACAAAAGCGCACCGGGCGGATCGTGCAGATCGGGTCGCAACGGGTCAGTTCGCTGATTTGCAAGAAGGCGAAGGAGATGGTGCAACAAGGTATGCTCGGCGACCTGATGATGGTGGAAGGCTGGCTGGGCCGCAACGATCCGACTGGGGCCTGGGAGTATCCGCCGCCGTTTGATCTTTCTCCGCAGAACCTTGATTGGGACACGTGGCAAGGAACCGTGCCGAAACGGCCCTTCAGCCCTGAGATTTTTGCGCGCTGGCGCTGCTGGAAAGAGTACGGCACGGGCGTCGCCGGAGATCTGCTGGTCCATTTGGTGAGCGGCATGATGTTTGTGCTGGGTTGGAACGAGCCTCCGAAACGTGCCATGGCCATGGGCGGAATTCTGCGCTGGAAGGACGGACGCAACATGCCGGACGTGCATGCCAGCCTGTATCAGTATGGCGACATTCCGGTGTACATGCGGCTCAACTTGGGCACGGAGATGCCGGAGGTCTACCGTTTCCAGGGTTCGAAGGGGATTCTGGAGATGACCGAGTTCGGACTGAGCTTCACTCCGCAAACAGGCAAGGACTCGGCGCCGAGCTATTACGACGGCAGTTTTCCCCATGCCATGCGCGATGCTTATGAGAAACAGTGGCGTCGCGACAACACACCGAAACTCGGAGAAGAGCCGATGCCGGAAACGGTGACTTTTAAGGCGCCGGACTATGACGACGTTAAGCCGCACCTCTGGACATTCTTCGAGGCGGTTCGGTCACGGAAGCCGGTTGTGGAAGACGCGGTGTTCGGTCATCACGCGGCGTTGGCTTGCCACATGGCGAATGAATCCTACTTCCGGCAACAGGCAGTCACCTGGGACGCGGCAACGCGAACGATCAAGAGTTGATGGTCCAAGATCTTTACCGCAGGGGGCACAGAGGAACACAGGGGGAATCGGGACGCATCGGGGGCCCCCCGTGCTCCTCTGTGCCCCCCGTGGTAGAGAATTGAAGAATTCACGAGTGCAGCATGTAGTTCGAAGCAACGTCACGAAATGCGGCCAACTGTTTCGTTTTTTCGCTCTCGTCCCAACCGAGTTCTGAAGCCATCAAGTCCGCGACGGCGGGCGCCATTTCGAGGGCGGCGCGCGCATTCAGGAAGAGCGCGCGAGTGCGGCGTGCGAGCATGTCTTCCACGGTGCGGGCCATTTCGTGTCGCGCTGCCCAGATTACCTCCGCCTTCACGTAGGGCAGCGCCACATGCAGGGGTTCGCTGAGCCCGGCGTCTATCTCGATCAGCTTGCGAATCCTGTGTGCGTCCGAACCATAGACGGCTAGCGAACCGAATTCCTTCGCCGCACCGTGGAAACCGTGGATGTGCAGGTGGTGGGTCACGCATGGTTTTTCAGGTAACTGCGCTAATGTTGCCGCCTGATCTACGCAATCCTCGGCCATGTGGCGGTAGGTCGTCCATTTTCCACCGCAGATGGTGACCAGGCCGGAGCGATCGATGTGGATGACGTGATCGCGCGACAATGCTGCGGTGCTGGCCACGCCCGTTGCACGAACCAGCGGCCGGATACCGGCGAATACGCTCAACACATCGTCGCGCGTAGGTGCTTTCGTCAAGTATTGCGCGGCGGTCGCGAGGATAAATTCGATTTCCTGCTCCAGGGCGACGGGCTCTAGCGTTGCGGCCGGGATCGGCGTGTCGGTGGTTCCCACCAGCGTGTGACCGTGCCACGGAATCGCGAATAAAACCCGGCCATCGCTGGTGTGCGGAACCATGATCGCGCTATTGCCCTGCAGAAAACTTGCATCGAAGACCAGGTGAATGCCCTGGCTGGGGACAATCATCGGCGTGGCGGCAGGTTCCGCCTTGAGTCGAAGCAGGTCACTGAAGGCTCCGGTGGCGTTGACCACAACTTTCGCGTTGGCGCGAAATTCGTTGCCGGTTTCGACATCGCGTGCGCTGACACCGTCCACAAACCCCTGCGCGTCCTTCGTCAGTCCCGTGACTTCGACATAATTCAGCAACGTTGCGCCCTGCTCGAACGCAGTCGCCACCATGTGGATGAGCAGGCGAGCGTCATCGAATTGTCCGTCATAGTAAACCGCGCCGCCGCGCAGGCCTTCGGTCTTCAATGTTGGCAGATGTTCGAGCGTCTCTTCTCTTGTGAGGATGCGCGAGGTGCCAAAACCGTATTTGCCAGCGAGCAGTTGGTAGAGCTTCAGGCCGAGACCGTAGAAGGGAGCCTCCCACCAGTCGTAGTTCGGCACGACAAACGCAAGATCGCGCACCAGGTGGGGCGCGTTTTGCAGTAGCAGCCCACGCTCCTTGAGGGCTTCCATGACCAGGCCAATGTTGCCCTGCTCAAGGTAGCGCACGCCGCCATGTGCGAGCTTGGTGCTGCGACTGGAGGTGCCTTTGCCAAAATCGCTCTGCTCGAGGAGCAGCACATCATAGCCGCGCGCCGCAGCATCGATCGCGACACCAACGCCGGTGGCGCCGCCGCCCACGACAATCATGTCCCAGGCTCTGGGATGCGCTTCAATACGGCGCCACATGTCGGTTCGATTCATAGAGGCGACTTTCAGTGATAGTCCTAAACTGATTTCAAGAACACTCTTGAGGGTTAAAGAAGGCGACCCTCAGGGGCTAAAGCCCGCATCTTTTGCACTCGGCGGCACGGCTGAAGCCGTGCCCTTCCCAGAACCGATTCTTGAACCACAGTCCAGAAACTCGACAAGCATCACTGGATACCCACAAGCTTGATAATGGCAGCGCCGATGCCGCCGGCGATCAACGGACCTATAATCGGCACGAACGCGTATCCCCAATCTGAAGTCCCCTTGTCGCTGATCGGCAGGATAGCGTGGGCCATGCGCGGACCAAAGTCGCGAGCGGGGTTCATCGCGTATCCGGTCGGTCCGCCCAGACTCAGGCCCAGCGACCATACCAGCACTCCCCACAACCACGGGCCGAATCCAGCCGGAAGACCGGTGGAGGACACGGCCTTGCTCCCAAAACTGAAGCCGACCACAATCAAGCACGTAGTGGCGATCGTCTCGGTCAGAAAGTTGGCGGGAAGGTTGCGGATGGCCGGTGTGGTGCAGAAAATCGACAGCTTCGCCCCCGTGTCGGGGGTGACCTTCCAGTGCGGCAAGTAGGTCATCCAGACCAGACTGGCGCCTGCGAAGCCCCCCAGGACTTGCGCTGTCCAGAAAAGGCCGACCTTCGACCAGTTGCCCGATAGCAGGGCCACCGCCAAGGTGATCGCCGGATTAATGTGGGCGCTTGGGCTACCAAAAGCGATCGCCGTGAAGATGCCCGCAACCACCCCCATTCCCCATCCTGTTGCGATGACGATCCAGCCGGAGTTTTCGCCTTTCGATTTCTTCAGGAGAACATTGGCGACGACTCCATCGCCCAGCAAGATCAGTACTAGCGTACCCATAAATTCGCCTAGAAATGGTCCATGCATCGTGTGCGGACCTCCTTAAGTTTTTTCCGAAGACGCATCGTCGCTCTCTTCAGAGTGCCAGTTGCAGGAACAAGCAGTGCGACCGCAGCGGCTAAAGCCGATCCGAAAAACAAGCCATTATCGCAGCGCTGAAGCGCTGCGCCACCCAAAGACGAACTACCGCGATTCCACCCAGTCGAACGAGCGCGTCACCGCCTTTTTCCAGAAGTGATAAAGGCGCTCGCGCGTTTCCTGATCCATCTTTGGATCCCACCGCTGATCGACCGCCCAGTGGGCGACGAGTTCGTCAGTATCCTGGAAGAAACCGACCGCCAGTCCGGCGGCGTAGGCAGCGCCCAGAGCAGTGGTCTCTTTCACCATGGGACGAACCACCGGCGTCGCCAGAATGTCGGACTGGAATTGCATCAGCAGGTCGTTCATCACCATTCCACCGTCGGTGCGCAGGACATCGAGTGTAATGCCGGAGTCCTTGGCCATCGCGTCGACCACCTCGCGTACCTGGAATGCGGTGGCCTCGAGCACGGCGCGGGCGATGTGTCCTTTGTTCACGAAGCGGGTCAAACCGGCGATCACGCCGCGCGCGTCGTCTTTCCAATAGGGCGCGTACAAGCCAGAGAAGGCGGGAACAAAATAAACGCCACCGTTGTCATCTACGGCTCGGGCGAGCGCCTCAATGTCGGAACTCTTTTCAATGAGTCCGAGATTATCGCGGAGCCATTGCACGAGCGCGCCGGTAATTGCGATGCTACCTTCCAGCGCATAACACGCCGGCTCCGAGCCGAACTTATACGCCAGCGTGGTCAGCAGACCGAAGGTCGACTGCACTGCCTTTTCCCCGGTATTCATCAGCATGAAGCAACCCGTGCCGTAGGTGTTCTTCGCTTCTCCGGGCTTGAAGCAAGCCTGACCAACCAGCGCGGCTTGCTGATCGCCGAGATCGCCGGCGATCGCAACTCCCGCAACGGCCGATGGTTTTGCGGTGCCGTACACTTCGCTGCTGGAAACAATCTTCGGCAGCATCTGGATTGGAATGCCGAAATCTTGCAAGATCTCTTGATCCCAATGAAGCGTGTTGAGGTTCATCAACTGCGTGCGGCTGGCATTGGTCACGTCCGTGACGTGGACGCCGCCATTTGGTCCACCGGTGAGATGCCAGATCAGAAAAGTATCGATATTGCCAAACAGCAGATCGCCGCATTCGGCTTGGACGCGTGCGCCCGCAACTTCTTCGAGAATCCAGCGAATCTTGAGGCCGCTGAAGTAGGTCGCGAGCGGAAGGCCGGTCCGGGCGCGATAGCGGTCCTGTCCGCGACGCGCGGCGAACTCGGCTACGGCGGGAGCAACGCGTGTGTCCTGCCAGACAATCGCGTTGTAAACGGGCTTTCCACTTTTCTTGTGCCAGACGACGGTGGTTTCGCGCTGGTTGGTAATCCCGATCGCGGCCAGATCCTCCGGCCGCAGCCCGCGGGCTTCCATTGCCTCGTGGATGACATCACTCGTGCGGCGCCAGATTTCCTCGGGGTCGTGCTCGACCCATCCCGGCTTGGGATAGATCTGCTTTCCTCCTTCAGGGGCGGCGGTTCTGCCACGCGGCGATTTTGATCGTGCGCGAACTCTGGATTCTATTCCCTTGCCCTAGTGTGGCGACACAGGCCTCGCAGGCCGGGCCCGACGGACTCTGAAGTGCAGCTGGCAACCCGAGTGTCCCGCAAGGTGTCCGTAGGCTGCCCGTTTGGCTGAACAACCGGCGCTGTCTCCGCCTGGTCGCAGACGGTAAGCTAGCGGAATTACAGGAGTTAGCCACCTTGGTGGGTCGGGAGGTGACCTTTCGGTAACACCAGACGGATTCCCTCGTAACTACCCGAAAGCGCACAACTGCCGATAGAAAATGACACTCGATGGCACAAAGGTGGCCTGTAGCCCGAAACGGGTTCGTGGCATCTTACACATATGGATGTAAGGTTTGCGGTTCCCCGGCAAACCAGAATGTGGGGTCCCGATGAAGAGCCTGGACAAGGTGATCCGGTCGGTGCAAGCCTTCGGCCGCGAACTGTCCCGCAAGTCGAGTGCGGCCGAAGCGAAACGCGTGCCCGCAATCGGCGTCGCGTTGGGGGGAGGCTTTGCTCGCGGCATCGCGCACATTGGGGTGCTCAAGGTTCTTGAAGAAGAAGGCATTCCGGTTCGCATGGTTGCGGGCACCAGCGTGGGCGCGCTGATTGGTGCCGTGTACTGCAGCGGACTTACGATCGCGGAACTGGAAGAAGTGGCCTACAAAGTTCGCTTCACCACCTTCGCGCGTTGGACACTCTCCCGCTACGGCTTCGCCACCAACGACCGCATGGTCGCGTTTCTGGAGCGCACCTTGAAGGTGCAGACATTTGAAGAATTGCGCATTCCTCTGGGAGTGACTGCCACCGACTTCAACACGGGCGAAGGAGCCGTTTTCCACTCTGGCTCGATCATCGACCCGGTGCGGGCGAGTTGCGCTTACCCTGGGATGTTCCTGCCGGTAGAAATTCGTGGACGCTGGCTGGTGGACGGCATGCTCTCCCACCCGGTGCCGGCGCTTCCCTTGCGCGAAATGGGTGCGGAGCGTGTGCTGGCCGTGCACTTGAAGGGGCAATGGTCGAAGACGGCCGCGCCGCGGCATCTGTTTGACGTGATCGGACAGTCGTTCGCCATCGCGCAGGACATGATGAGTTCTGTGTGGAGAAATGCGGCCGACCTTGTGATCGAGCCCGATGTCGCGGGTTTTGACTACGACGACTTCAAACGCACCGACGAACTGATGCGCGTAGGCGCACGGGCGATGCGTCGCGCGCTGCCCGAAGTGCGCAAATGGCTGGAGGCTCCTGCGGGAGCGGCAGCCCCCGTGCAAGCGCCTGCGATGGTTGCAAGACCCGCCCCCATGCCGGCGGACTGACAATTCGCGCGGATTTCCTCACCTTCTTTTTGTTACTCGCGGTTGGGCGGACCTATTTCGAGTTCGCCACCGGAACGTAGCGGATTCCCAGCTGATCGAACAAGAAACTGAAAACGTCGGCATCCTGTTCGATCTCCTCATCGAGTGCGGTGCCCATCCCGTGCCCGGCACTCGACGTCGTGCGCAGCAGGATGGGATGATCGGAACTGCTTGCCGCCTGGAGCCGCGCGGTCATCTTCCGTGATTGCATCGGGTTCACCCGGTGATCGTTCTCTCCGGTAGGAAGCAGGATCGCAGGATAAGCGGTTCCGTCCTTCACGTGGTGATAAGGCGAGTAAGCGTAGAGCGCCTTGAACTGCTCGGGATCTTTCACGGTGCCAAACTCAGTGACATTGAAAGCGCCATTGGGATCCAGTTCGACCCGCAGCATGTCGTAAATGCCGACGAATGAGACCACCGCTCGAAACAAATCCGGACGCTGGGTGAGGGCGGCCCCCATGAGCAGGCCGCCGTTACTGCCGCCCATGATTGCGAGGTGGGCGGGTGAAGTGTATTTTTGCTCAACCAGATATTGGGCACAGCCAATAAAGTCGTCGAACACATTTTGCTTGCGGGTCAGATTCCCGGCTTTGTGCCATTCTTCGCCATACTCGCCACCGCCTCGAAGGTTGGCGTCCACGTAAACTCCGCCCTGGTCCAGCCAGGTACGCGCGAACGATCCCAAGAAGAACGGCTTCTCGTTGATGCCATAGCCACCGTACGCATAAAGCAGAGTGGGATTGCTGCCGTCGAGCTTGGTTCCTTTGCGGCGGACGATATTGACCGGGACACGCGTACCGTCTTTGGAAACAGCGAAGTCGCGCACAACTTCGGCGTCGTCGAACTTGACGGGCGAGGTTTCAAACAGAGCGGTGCGCGTAGATTTGCCACTGGCGGCGTCAACGCGATACCACGCGGGCGGGTCGAGATAAGTGGACGTGTAAAACAGCGCGTCCCCACCGCCGATGGAGACAACTTGGCCGATGGCAGAGATCGGAGGCAACGACGGGGCGGGAAGCGCGTGGCCCTGCGTGTCAAACACACGCACGCGCGAAGGTCCGCCCAGGATATCGATTACGTACAGATGACCTGTGGTGGGTACGAAATTGTCAATTGACGCACGGGCGCTCTCGTCGGCACCAGAACCTGAACTTTGCGGAATGACGACCTTGGCGTCGGAAAGATCGAGATGCGCGAGAGGCAGGCGAAGAATTTGCCCGCGCGGCGCGTTCTTGCGGGAGAGCAGGTAGAGAGCATCATCGACACCGACTTTGACGGAGACAATGCCATCTTCAAAGTGCGTGACCTGGGTCCAGTGCCCGGATGAGTTCATGACGTAGTGGGCAAATTGCCCGCCATCTCCGTTGGCGACCGCGGCGACCAGCCAGCGGCCATCGTCGCTTGCCCGAAGCTGGATTTCGGCGATCCGGGGAAACTCCTTGCCAATCACGTAGGTGTCCTGCTTGGGATCGCTGCCCAGCTTGTGAAAGTACACCTGCTGATAGAAGTTCGCGTCCTCGGGGGGGCGTTCGTTGCCTTGCGGATAGCGCGTGTAATAGAAACCGGAACTGTCCGCTTTCCAGGCGATGCTGCCGCCGGCGGTGGCGAAGTTGACGCGGGGAACCACGTCCGGCAGTGCCTTGCCGGTGGCAACTTCGAAGATGCGGCCGTTGCTGTCCTCGGAGCCGTTCTCGGAGAGGGCGACGGCCACGTACTTACCGTCGAGAGAAGCCACGTAGAAATCGACCGCAGTGGATCCCTTGTTGCTGGCGGCGTTGGGATCGAAGATAACCTTCGCACCCGAGGGGTCGTCCGGCGAATGCAGGGCCACCAGCGTGGGTTGTTGCTGCGGTGGCTGGTACTTCATGGCGAACAGGATTCCCGCGCGAAACTGCAGACCGTAATAGCTAGCCGAACTGGCGCTGATGAGTTGCCGGATT
>JAIQFZ010000029.1 GCA_020073015.1 Terriglobia bacterium
CGCCGGTCGAGGTCTACCGCGACGTCGCGCTCGGCCCGGTGCACTCCCTCCTGCTCGAGCAGCTGTTCGGCGCGTGGCTTACGGAGAGCGATTTTCGACCCTAGTTTCCTGCCGGGATGACCGCACCGGAAGCCGCTGCTCCCAAAGTCGCCGTCATCGGCGCAGGCGCCATCGGCCGCGGATGGGCCGCGTTATGCGCGTCCGCCGGCTGGCAATGCGCGCTCTTCGATACCGACGCCCGGGTATCGAACGCCGCCCTCGCCGAGATCGAGCGGCGCGCCCGCGCGCTGGCCGCGATGGGACGCGCCCCCGCCGAGTCGGTCGAGCGGGGAGTCCGCCAACTCCGGATGGGGCGCTCGCTGCTCCACGCCTGCGGCGACGCGGACTGGATCATCGAGTCGGTGCGGGAGGATCTGCACGCCAAGCAGCGCGTATTCGAGAACCTGGGCCAGATCGCGCGGCCGGAAGCGGTCATCACGTCGTCGTCGAGCGGCCTGCCCATCTCGGAGATCGCCGCCGTCAACGTCGTCTTCCCATGGTCGATATGACCAATCGTCCCTACGTTGCAGTGCGGCTTTGTGCGGTCAAATTTTTCCTTCGCCATAAATTGCGTTTGCCTCGCTAATGATCAAAAGATCAGTAGTACTGATAAAGCTTGCTAAAGTTCGCCCGCAGGGCAGGCTCAACCTCCTCGATCTTCGAGAGGTAGAACTCCCGCATCTGCGCCTGGTCCGAAACGGTCAGGGCCTCATACAGCGATCGCGCCGTTCCAGCCTTCGCGCCAGTGGCCGAATCGGTCACGTCGGCCCTTAGCACCGCATCCAGATTCCGGATGCGAATGTTGCGCCTGTCCAGCGCCTTCAAGTACTTCACGATTCGATCTGACGAGAACGTCTGTGCGAGCGCGGCTTTCAAGTCGCCAAACTCGCGCTCTTTCTCGATCCTGATCGTGGCCTGCTCGAAACCCATTGCTTTCAGATCCTGGAGCGGGAGACGGGAATCGAACCCGCGACCAACAGCTTGGAAGGCTGTGACTCTACCACTGAGTTACTCCCGCGAAAACCAGCTGTCAGCTCTCAGCCGTCAGCTCTCAGTAAAGCCTCAGCGGCTAAAGCCGCTCTGCTTTCGACTCCTTGCGGCCCAGCTAACGCCGGGCCCTTCCCAACCCCTTCCGCAAACCGCAAACTCTGGAGCCGATGACCAGGATTGAACTGGTGACCTCTCCCTTACCAAGGGAGTGCTCTACCAACTGAGCTACATCGGCCCGCAATCACTCACTTCTCGCCGTCTGGATGCATTACGTCCCGGCGCCGCACAATGGTTTTCACCGCGAACAGCGCCAGCACTAACAACGTGGCCAGACGAAGCTTGCCGTCAGAAATCGTCGTCCATGCCAGCACTGCCAAAACTACGTACGCGGCGAGCGCCATTGCAAACCGGTTCATGAATCTCTGGTGCACAGGGGAGGATTCGAACCTCCGTACCTCCTGAGAGGGACAGATTTACAGTCTGTTGGCTTTAACCACTCACCCACCTGTGCAAATCCGAAAACACCCCGGACGCGCAAAACTCAACACAAACGCGACACAGCATTTCGCAACTAAGGGAAACGAAATGCGGGAAACTCCCGCTTGTGACACCTACAACACGCCGGAAAATACTCTGATGGAGTGCGTTAGAATTCTTGCGCCGCTAGCACGCGTTTTCGCGCAAACCGCCGTTGTTTCCGGAAAACTGTTCTCTGGAGCTGGCGAAGGGATTCGAACCCCTGACCCTCTGATTACAAATCAGATGCTCTACCGGCTGAGCTACGCCAGCAATGGGAAGATTGCATCCCGAAAGACACAATTCTTCCCTTGATCCCTTACGGAAGTCCGGGACAATTATTTAAGGTACCACAAGGGGTATTCACGTGCAACCACTTGCCCCGCCACGAAGATCCGGGGTGCGTCCAGAGGGTCCCACCCAACCACTCCATGGCCGAAGCGCGCCTGGGAAGAGAATCCGACTGCGACTGAAGTGCTATCATACGAGAACTCTTCGCGTTTATAGCCGAGGAGCGCTGTACCTGCCGACACTCGATGCGCATCCGACGCCGCCTTCCCCTCGTGCTCGCCGTCCTGGTGATTGCGGCTGCGGTGGCCCTGCTCGTAACCTTGCGCAAGCACGCTCCGCCCGAAGCGGCTCGCCTGCTCCCCGGCGCCGATGGCTTCCTCTACGTCAATCTGAAATGGATTCGAACCTTCAATGCGACCGGGCAATTGCCGCCGGTTTCGCGGGAGCCGGACTATCAGAAGTTTGTCGAGGAAACGGGCCTCCAGTTCGAACGCGATCTGGACGAAGCCGCCTTTGCCGTACACTACCCGCAAAGTTGGGGCGACGGAACCGGCGGATCCGCCCCGGAACCCCGCTTTTCGGAGGTCTTCGTCGGGAAAATCGATTCCGCTCGCCTGACCGCATATCTCAAGAAGCTTTCTTCGACCGTCGACGATTACCACGGGTTCGAGATCTATAACATCCCTCGCGAAGACCGCATCGTTCGCGTTGTCATTCTTTCTTACAATACTGTCGCGGCTTCAAACCATCCCGACCCCAGCGTCATTCGCGGTGTACTCGATCGCTCCCGCAAGCTGGCCTCGCCGTTTGGCGGACCTTCCTTGCTGCGCCGGTACTACAAGAAAGTCCCCCTGGCGAGTCTGGCGTTTGCGATCCTGCGCGTGAAGCCCACGGAGATGATCTCTCCCGGTGTCGGCAGCTGGTCACTTCTTTTTCCCAAACCCGCCGTAGCGGTCGTCTCCGCGCGCTACCTCCGCGCACTCCACCTGAGAGCGGAAGCCTTTACCAACAGCGAGTCCGATGCGCAGGCCATCACCGAAAAGGTGAGCGCCTTCCTCAGCGTTTTCCACGCTGCCGAGGGGAGTGTCGGCACACAGGGCACCGACGCCGACGTCAAGACATTCTTCGACAGCCTCAAGGTCGAACGTGCCGGCGACCGCGCCGTGCTGACTGCGACCGTGCCTCCCGGATTCATCAAGAAAGCTCTGAGCGAGGCGCCGCCCGAACCCGCCGTGCCGACTCCACCGGCGACGATACCAGGGCCCCCTAAGGAACCGACATCGAAAAAACCTCAACGCGTGAAGCCTTAACAGGTTGCGGAGAAACCAAGTCGACGGCCCGAGGCAAACCTCCGCGGCTAAAGCCGGCGATGATTTTGCGGCAGTTGCGGCACGACTGAAGTCGTGCCCTTCCCAAAACCCGGCTGACGATGGAGTTTTCCCGCCGCCTGTTAAGACAGGATTAAGGAGAAGGCCCGGGGAAATGCTGTAACAATCCTGCCCTTTTAGGCATCTTGTTAAAGGAGCGGAAGAGCTGTCCGCTCGTTACAATAGAACCTCATGCACAACTTGCCATTACCGGCAGCAGTGTTTGTGGCGGGACTGATCTCTTTCCTGTCACCCTGCGTCCTCCCACTCGTGCCCGGATACGTTTCGTTGATCTCCGGCGTGGGTGTCGAGGAATTGAAGGCCCAGGAAGGGCAATTGTTCCGGAAAGTGATGTTGAATTCGGCCGCCTTCATCATCGGCTTCAGCATCGTCTTCATCACGCTGGGCGCGATTTCGACGGAAGTCGGGCAGTTCCTGGCGATGTACAAGTCGCTGCTCGCCCGGGTCGCCGGCGCGGTGATCATTATCTTCGGGCTTCACTTGACCGGAATTTTCCAGATCAAGGCTCTGCTCGCCGATACTCGCCTGCACAGCCTGAAGGGGAGTTCCTCAGCCTGGGGCGCTTTTGTGATTGGCTTTGCCTTCGCCTTTGGCTGGACACCGTGCGTAGGGCCAATTCTGGCCGTCGTGCTCGGCTTCGCCGCCGCGCAGGACACAGTCTGGAAAGGCATTTTTCTTCTCGCCATCTACTCGGCAGGACTGGCCGTACCGTTCCTGCTGACATCGCTCGGCATTGAACGCTTTCTCAAGTTTTACAACCGGTTCAAGTTCCACATGCACGCTGTCGAAGTTGCCTCCGGAGTGTTGCTGATCTTCCTCGGCGGACTGCTGGTGCTGGGACGCTTCACGATGATTTCCGGCTACTTTGCGTTCTTGAACCGCTTTGCTTTGTAGGAGTCGAAATTCCAGTGAAAAGAAATCCTCTCATCCTGGTATTCATCGCAGCCGTCGTCGCGGCCATGTTGTTCGCCGGGATTCACATTGCCAGGAAGAACCACGCTGGCGGAGTTGCGCCCGGACAACTGATCGGGCAGACCGCTCCCGACTTCGAGTTGCAGTCGCTCGAAGGCAAGAGCGTCAAGCTCTCCGATTTCCGCGGTAAGGCCGTTTTGCTCAATTTCTGGGCGACCTACTGCGGCCCCTGCAAAATCGAGATGCCCTGGTTCGTCGAGCTGCAAAAAGAATACGGGCCGCAGGGATTCCAGATTGTCGGGGTGGCCATGGACGACGCCAGCAGCGAGGACATCGCCAAGTTCGCCAAGGAAATGGGAGTGAACTACCCGATCCTGCTCGGCAAGGAATCCGTCGGCCAGAGCTATGGCGGTGTCGGCGTGCTGCCGACCACGTTCTTTGTCGATCGCGACGGTAAGATCACCGATCGTGAGTTCGGTCTGCAGAGCCGCAGCGTATTTGTCGCCAACATCAAGAAAGCCCTGAGCCAGGGCCAGGCGGTACAGGCTCGTAGGTAACCTCGATCGGCGGGCCGAACTGCGGTACCCTAGCAACCGATGAGACAAACTCCGGCGATCGGGCTTCTTCTGCTTTCCGCCTTCTTGTACGGGCAGGATGGACACGGCCCGACGGGGCCAGTGGTGAAGATGGCTCCCGCACCACTGGTTACCGTCAGACAGGGTAAAGCCGCCACCGTACCGCTCTCGTTCCGCGTTTCCAGCGGTTATCACATTAATTCGAACCGCCCCAAATCAGAGTTCCTGATCCCCACCATACTCAAGATCGATGCCATCACTGACATCGTCATCGGCAAAACCACGTACCCGGACGGCCGGGATATGAGCTTCGCCTTCGCGCCCGACGAAAAGCTCAACGTGTACACTGGCGATTTCGAGGTGGATGTTCTGGTACGCCCCCTGCACACCGTTCAGGTTGGAAAGTACGTTGTCCGAGGGATTCTGAAATACCAGGCCTGTGATAACGCCGCCTGCTACCCGCCCAAACAGCTTCCTGTCAGTTTTGACGTGAGAATCGCGAAGGCTCCGCCTGCTCCACGCAAGAATCCCGCGCAAAGTCCGCACGCCCACCGATAACGGCAGCGCATGCGTCAGCGCGGCAGAGATCGAACTTCGTCGAGCTGCCGCGTGAGCGTACCGATCCTGGCTTCCAGTACATTGCGAATCGAGAGCATCCCCAGCAGGCGGCCATCATCGTCCACAATCGGCAGGTGCCGGTAATGACGTTCCAGCATGGTCGCCACCGCTTCGCTGGGAGTGGTCGCGCGCGTCGCCATCTCGACCGGAGTGGTCATCACTTCGCGCACCGGGGTGTTGCCCGGATCGCGCTGGCTCAACGACAGGCGCCGCAGCACATCCCGTTCCGTAAAAATCCCTGCCACACGTTGCTCTTCATCGAGGACCGCGACCGCTCCGACGTGCCGGTCCAGCATGGTCCGGATGGCCTGTTCCGCCGTAGTCTCCACTCGAACGACCGCAGCTTCGGTGTCGCACATCTCCAGCAGGTTCATGCCATCACCTCTTCGCCCCAAAATCGTTTTTGAACACCTTGCCATCCTTCATGACAAAACCGACATTCTCTAGGTTCTTGACGTCCGCCAGCGGGTCGCCCGCTACCGCCACGATATCCGCATAAGCGCCGGGCGCGATCACACCGATCTGTCCTTTCATATCGAGCAGTCCCGCTGCCCGTACCGTTGCGCTCTGAATGGCCTGCATCGGTGACATGCCGAATTCCACCATGCGCGGGAATTCCTGCGCGATCGGTTCCGTCCACGGAATCCCTCCCATGTCAGTCCCAAACGCAATCTTCACCCCCGCCTTCAGTGCCTTGCGGAACGATTCCTCATGCGCCGAGGCGCGCATGCGGTCCCGTTGCCCTGCCGGAGAATCAGCCGGCGCCCAATCGGTGTAATACACGCTCAGCGTCGGACAGAGCCATGTGCCCTGCTTCACCATCTGCGCAACCTGCGCGTCGGTCAGCACCAGGCCATGCTCGATCGAGTCGCAGCCCCCATCGAGCGCGCGCTGCATGCCTTCACCGCTATAAGCGTGGCAGGCAACTTTTTTCCCCCAGCCATGAGTTTCGTCCACGATTGCGCGCAGCTCGTCTAAAGTCAGTGTCGGCTGCGACATCAGTTCCCCATTCGTGCCAACCCATGAACGATGCGTCATGTACACCTTGATCAAGTCGGCGCCGTGGTCAAGCTGTTCGCGCGCGGCCTTCCGCGCCTCGACCGGGCCATCGATGATCTGAACGCCCTTGGGCACTTCGATCTCCGGCGCGTACCCTTCCAACGGATATCCACCGGTCGTCGAAATTGCGCGTGTCGATACAAACAGACGCGGACCGGGAATGTATCCACCCTCAATCGCCTGCTTGATGCCAACGTCCCCGTAGCCTGCACCTTCCGTTTCCATGTCGCGCAGGGTCGTGAAACCCTGTTCCAACGCGCGCCGCACCGAAACCGTAGCCCGCGCCGCCCGGAATGCCAGGGAATGCTTGAGCAACTGAATGTCGTATCCGCCCTGCGCGGGGTCTTCGCCTTGCAGGAAAATGTGCGTGTGAGCGTCGATCAGGCCTGGAAGAACAGTGGCTTGGGAAAGATCGATGATCTCAGCAAAAGCCGGAAGGCGGGCGACAGCTGCATCGGAGACCTCGACAATCCGATTTCCGCGAATAATCACGACCTGATTGCGACGAGGCGAGCTGGAGTCTCCGTCAATCAGAACGCCAGCCCGGATGACACGCACCGAACCCACAGCTTGGAGCACCGGCCCCTCACTCTGAGCCCGGCTCAAGGCAGCCAGACAAACGACGCTCAGCAACCCAATCCAGCGCTTCACCAGCGACCTCCAGGAAAGGCTGGATTGTACTCCGGAGGGCACCCGCGCGCGCCAAAAAAGTCGAGAGGAACTTCAGGCAGGGGCGTTGGAAGTGGCGAGCCACCGGGGAATCCGCAGGACGAACCCGGGACGGTCGCCGTCCTCGATTACCAGAAACGCTCCGGCGGTTTCCAACACCCGGCTGGCGATTGCGAGTCTTACCTTGCCCAGCGTTCCGCCTACCGAATCGCGCGTGGAATCTGGGCCCCGCGCGCCCTCATCATGCAGGCAAGCGCCCCCTTCGCATTCCACCCGCAGCACAGATTCCGATGAGCCCTCTTCCAGCAAAAGCGTGATCCCGGTGTTTGCCCGCGCAGCCTGGATCAGTGCGGAGAGCAGGTATTGCAGAGCAAGACGCAGCCGAGGCTCGGGCACAGGCACGCTCGCCGTGCACCTGCCTGCAAGCAGTAACTTGATCCCGCGTAGTGCAGCCATCGACGACGACTCTTCCATCACCGCCCGCACTGCCGGAGCCAACGCCACCGGGCAGGCTTCTGATCCGGGCTGTTCGGCGTCCAGATAGTCCCGCATGAGCTGAATCATGCCGATGACTTTTTCCGTCTGTTGCAACGCCACTGAAACCGTGGCCTGTTGCTGCTGCGAGGCTTCGTCAATCGAAAGCTCCAGCGAACAGCGCAGGCTGGTCAGCGGCTGGCTCAACGAGTGCAGCAACTCGCCGAGCACTTCCTGATTTTGCAGCAGTTTGAGCGAAGGCTGAGGTGCGGCGCTCATGCCGATGCTCCGTCCGGACTGAGTTGATATCCGACCCCCCGCACCGTGTGAATCAAGGCCGGCGAAAACCCGTCATCCACCTTGCGGCGCAGATAGTTGATGTATACATCCACCACGTTGGTGGTCGAGTCGAAGTTCATGTTCCAAACGTGTTCGATGATCATGGCGCGGGTCACGCGGCGGCCCGCGTTCCGCATCAGGTATTCGAGCAAGGCAAATTCTTTCGTGGTCAACTCGATGTGGCGGCCCGCTCGCTCGACTTTCCGCTGCACCCGATCGAGGAAGAGATCTCGCACCGTCAGCACTAACTCCGACGGCAGATGGTTGCGGCGCAACAACGCCCGCACCCGCGCCGAGAGCTCCAAAAACGAGAACGGCTTCACCAGGTAGTCGTCCGCGCCCGTGTCCAGACACTGCACTCGATCTTCGACCCGGTTGCGTGCGGTCAGGATCATCACCGGCAGCCTCGTCTTGTGCTGCCGCACACTCTTCAGAATCGACAAACCATCAACTCCCGGCAGGTTCAGATCGAGCACCATCAGGTCGTAGTCAAACTCCAGCGCCATTGCACGGCCTTGTTGACCTTCAGTGGCGGTGTCTACCGCATGATGTTCCGCCTCAAGCCCCTTCCGAAGAAAGCTGGAAAGAGCCGGATCATCTTCAACAATCAGGATTCTCATGAATGTTCTTTAAACCCTATTAAATGTGAACCGATTCTCATTCTCAGCGCGATCACTCCATCGCACAAGATAACCAAGCCACACGAATGGACGTGTTTCCAGAAGTGGAAAGGGGGTTGTAGAAGGAGTGGGGGCCGAACGGTAGCGCCGGCACCTTGCCGGCTGTCGCGAGAGCCTGCCCTGAGCTTGCCGAAGGGGCGCCTCGCCCTCGCTGCGGAGGCAACAACGCTATGCGCCCAGAGCGCTTCGGATCGCAGCAACAATAGACTCGGCCAGCCGCTCCATCTGTTCTTTCGACTCCGCTTCAATCATCACCCGGGCCAGAGTTTCGGTTCCCGAATAACGGACGACTACCCGGCCGACGCCGTCGAGTTCCCGCTCGGCGTCACGAATGGCCGTCTGCACCGCCGGAATCTGAGCGAAGGGAGTCTTCTCCCGGACGCGCACATTTCGAATCACCTGCGGAAGGACCTTCAGATCGCCCACCAGTTCAATCAGCGTTTTGCCCGAATGAACCATGATTTCCATGACCCGCAAGGCGGTCAGCAGGCCGTCGCCGGTGGTCGCCTCTCCGTCGCGAAAAAGAATGTGGCCGGACTGTTCGCCGCCGAGAGTGGCTCCCGCCCGCTGCATTTCTTCCAGCACATACTTGTCTCCGACATTGGCGCGCAGCATGCGAATGCCGGAACGCTTCAGCGCCAGTTCCAGCCCCATATTCGACATCGTCGTGGCGACCACAGTCGCATTGGCAAGCGTGCCGCGCGCCTGCATCTCGCGTGCAGCCAGAAGCAGTACCGCATCTCCGTTCACGACCCTGCCGGCAGCATCGGAGAACAGCGCCCGGTCGGCATCGCCGTCGAAGGTCACGCCCAGATCAAATTTGCCTTGGTTTTCCGAAACAAACCGCGCCACGGTCTCCGGATGCAGCGCGCCGCAACTTTCGTTGATATTCTGGCCGTCCGGCGCGCAGTGCAGGAAAGCCGTTTCGATCTTAAGCGCACGAAACAACTCCGGGGCCTCGGCCGCAGCCGCGCCGTTGGCGCAATCGACCGCGACCCGCAGCCGGCTTAGGTCGGTGGCGACGCTGCCCGCAAGCCAGCGGACATACGCCTGCCGCAATTCAGCTTCACCCGGAAGACTGGCAATCACCGGAGTCGAATCCGCGCCCGGCAGCGCGTCTGCATCCTTCAGCAGCGTGAAGATTTCCTTCTCGATGGCCAACTCGTGCGCATCGGGCAGCTTGTATCCGTCGCCGGAGAAAACCTTGATTCCGTTGTCGGTCCACGGATTGTGCGACGCGGAAATTACCACGCCCGCATCAAACTTCTGCGAACTCGCCAGGTAGGCAACGCCCGGCGTCGTAATTACTCCGGCGCTGCGCACTTCGACCCCGACCGTCGCCAGCCCCTGCCACAGCCGGTCGGCAATCCAGCCGCTGGATTCGCGCGTGTCCTGGCCAATGACGACCCGGGCTCTCGCATTCGTCCGTGCAAGATCGTGGCCCAGCGCGCGGCCAATCAGATACACACTGTCGCGGGTCAGAGGGAATTCACCCGCAACTCCGCGAATTCCATCCGTCCCAAAAAGCTGCCTGGTTTGTGTCATCAAGATTTTGAGTTGCGAGCGAACGGCTAGCTGCTAAGAGCGTAGAAGAGCACTACTCCGTTTTCTTCTCCGCGCCTGAGCGTTCCATGATAACCGTCACACGAACGGGCGTGGGGTGCACAACTTGAATCAGCGGGTCGGGAACATAAGCCTGGGTCAAGAAAGATGCACGCGCCATCGTCCCGCTCACGTCCACCGGATCGGTCGTGGCCGATTCCACGGCCTCCACTCGCCGGCGAGGTCCCGTGATCATGATGTTTGCCGGGTCGGCAATCACCTGGGCAACCCGCATGCCACCGGCAAAGGTTCCGGTCACCCGCGCGCGAACTTCCACCGTGCGCGTCGCGCGTGTGTCAAACGAGAGTTGAAACTGTCCGGGGATGATCTGGACGACCTCAAGGTCCTGCGGCACGTGGACCTGCTGCGCTGTCAAATCAAATGTCCGTTCGCCCGGACGGATGTTCGCTAGATTGATTTCCGCGCGAACATCGGACGTTTCCAGACGATGAATCACCCGCTCCGGTCCGCGCACTCGAATCTGTGCCTGAGTGAAGCTGGCCGAGTCGATTTCCAGGTTCTCCGGCAGACTGTGAAACTCAATCGGAACTTTCATTTCCACTTCGGCGATCGGATCACGCGCCACGACAAACCACAGGCCTACCGCCAGCAACAGAGAAATCAGCTTGAAGCCGAAGTTCTGAACGAACGTCCGCTGGAAAAGGCTCGCCATCGTCAGTCGTCGCTCCCGGGACGGACACTGGAATCGTGCCTGCGGACCGACTTGGAACTGGGCGGCTCATCCTCGATGAAGCTTTCCTCCATCGGAGTGTGCAGGGTTGGGGCCGGAGCATAGCGCCGGAGCAGGCTGCTCAGCCGCTCCCGCAGCCGTTCCACTGTCAAATCGCGCTCGATGTTCCCCGCCACCGCCAGGCTGATCGCCCCTGTCTCTTCTGAGATCACCACCGCCACCGCGTCGGTTTCTTCCGTAATCCCGATCGCAGCCCGATGGCGCGTGCCCAGCTGCGTCGAAAGAATCGGGTTCATGGACAAAGGCAGGAAGCAAGCCGCCGCTGCGATCCGGTCCCGCTGCACAATCACCGCGCCATCATGCAACGGAGCACTCGGACGAAACACTGTCGCCAGCAGGTCATAGCACAGCCGCGCATCCAGTGCCACGCCGCTTTCGATGTAGGTGCGAAGGCCGATCTCGCGTTCGATCACAATCAGCGCGCCCGTCTGATTTTGCGAAAAAAGATTCGCCGCCAGAACCACGTCATCGTAAACATCCGCCGCCGAGGTTGACGACCGTATTCGCGAAACCCGGCTTCCCAGGTTCGCCAGCCCCTGCCGAATCTCCGACTGGAAAACCACGATGAGCGCGAACACTACATAGGGCAGCAGCGTGCTCAGAAGCCAGTTCAGGGTGCGCAGTTCCCCGAGGCGCGCAAAGTAAAACGCCAGCGCCAGCACGGCAACCCCGACCAGCATCGGAGCCGCTCGCGTGCCGCGCACCAGCCCAAGAAACTGGTAGATCAGGATCGCAACCAGCACGATGTCCACGATCGAGACCACCGAGATGTGCGGCCAGGACAAGTGGGGCGTCACGCAATCCTCACGTCAGAGTTGGACTTTATTCTACTGCAGGGCCGCCGGATTCTGGTTCGGTTCCGCTCACCCGGGCACGAACGCGCCCACGCGCAAGCCGGGCGGAAACCTCATCCCCCACCTGCAACCGCGCCGCGTCTTTCACCAGCTGACCATTGACATCGAACACCAGAGCGTATCCACGATTCAGAATGGCAACCGGCGAAAGCGCCTCCAGGCTCGCCATCCGCCGATCCAGCACCGCCCGGCTCGCGAGCAGCCGCGCGTTGGTGGCGGCCGCCAGCTTCGCGACTTCTGCATCCAGTTGCTGCCGCACCGCGGCCAGCCGGCGTCGCGCATCATAGTGCCGGACGGCGGCCGAAGCACCCTCCCACCGCCGGCGCCAGCGCTCCAGAATCTGCCGTTCCGCCTTTTCCAGCCGGAAGCGCTGGTCATCCAGCTTCTGCTGACGCCGGTTGATGCCGTCCATCATCCGCCCAAACGCACCGTGCTGCGCCCGCTGCGTCAGTTCCTGGCGCGCCATCAGCAGCCGGTACCGCACCGCGCGTTCCAGCCGCCGGTGCAACTCCTCCGCCTGCGCTTCGATCTCCTGCCGCGAACGAATCACCAGCTCCGCCGCGGCCGACGGTGTGGGCGCGCGCAGGTCGGCCACAAAATCCAGGATCGTGAAATCGGTCTCGTGCCCAATCGCCGAGATCACTGGAATCTCCGACTCCGCCACTGCCCGCGCCAGCCCTTCATGATTGAAAGCAGCCAGGTCCTCCACTGACCCGCCGCCGCGCGCAATGATGATGACCTCCACCGCGCGGCTTCGATTGAAATGCCGCAGCCCTGCCAGGATCTCGCCCGCCGCCGCGTCTCCTTGCACCTGCGCCGGATAGATCAGGACATTCGCCGACTGATGCCGCCGCGCCAGGATATTCAGGATGTCGCGCAGCGCCGCCCCTTGCGGCGAAGTGATGATCCCAATCCGCCGGGGAAGCGGCGGAATCGCTTTCTTCCGCGACGCGTCAAACAGCCCTTCCGCTTGCAACCGCGCCTTCAGTTGCTCAAATGCAAGCTGCAGCGCGCCCGCTCCCTGCGGTTCCATGAACTCCGCCGAGATCTGCAGCTCCCCGCGCTCTTCATAAACCGTAATGCGCCCGCGCACGGTCACATGCAACCCGTCCTCCGGACGAAACCGCAAGAGCCGCGCCGGCGACCGGAACATCACCACCCGAATCTGCGCGTTCTCTTCCTTCAGAGTGAAGTACAGGTGGCCGGAATCGGGGATGCGCAGGTTCGATATCTCGCCCTCCACCCAGCAATCGGAATACTCGCGCTCAACATGCGAACGCACCGCGGAGACCAGCGCCCGCACCGTCCAGATCCGCCGTTCCGGCGCACGAAACTGGAACCCGAGTTGATCGGCCGTGTCCATGAAAGTTTCAGTGTACCCGAGACACACGTAGGGACGGCCGCCCCCGGCTGTCCAGCCGAGCGTACCGAAGCCCCCGGCAAGCCCGATTTTGGGTTGACGGTGTGTCGGGGAAGCTCGGCAGCGCCTTTCGTCGGCGGGCAACTACCGCTTCAGCCGCCCAATCAGGAAAAAGAGAAGAGACAGAACCACGCTAACCAGGATCGAGGTAGCCAGTGGAAAATAGAACGTTGTGTTTTTCCCGCGATAAACAAAATCCCCGGAAGTCTTCCGAAGGGCAAGCCCGACCGCCCCATCAGCATCACGACGCCGCCCATCACAACCAGCGCAATGCCGAGAACCACCAGAATCCGCCCCATCTCCGCCATGCCCAAGTCTAACAAGAGTAGGGCGGACACTCCCTTCGGCTTCGCTCAGGGCAGGCTCTGTCCGCCCACGGCCGATTGCTAGACTAAGTCCTGTGGGAGAAATCCTAGAAACCGCCCGTCTGATCCTGCGCGAATTCGTCCTCGAAGATGCGGAGGCGCTCGCCCAAGTCCTCTCCGACCCGCAGACCATGCGCCACTATCCCGCGCCCATCGACCGCAACGGCGTAAGAGAGTGGATCGAGCGCAACCGCCGGCGCTACGCCAACGACGGCGTCGGCCTCTGGGCCATGGTGCTGAAAGCTACCACCGAAATGATCGGCGACTGCGGCATCATTCGCCAGCCGGTCGATGAAGAGTTTCTCTACGAAATCGGCTACCACCTGCGCCGCGATCTCTGGGGACAAGGCTTGGCCACCGAAGCCGCCATCGCCTGCCGCGAATGGGGCTTCACGCACCTCCCAGTCAGCCGCCTCATCTCGCTGATTCGCCCGGAGAACCTTCCCTCCCGCCGAGTCGCGGAGCGCAACGGCATGACCATCTGGAAAGAAGTGCAATGGCGAGGCCTGCATCACTACGTCTATTCCGTAACTAGACAGTCAGCGTAGACCCCGCCCATCGGACTTCAGGAGCCGATGCCGCGGGATTTCACTCTACCTGTTTGCGCGGTGAGGGCGCCTATCTTCCCCCCAATCCCGACTTGTGCTCCCGACCCCATGTAAAGCGGCGTCCGACGATACATTTCACAATCAAGTGGTCACCGGAATTGGTCACGTCGACACCGGCGCCAAAATTGAACTCCCATTTCGGCGAGAGATTCAGATCGATGGTGGGAAAGATCTGCTGGGACTGGTGGGAAATCGGATCGAAATTCGAGAGCGGCCCGAGTGCCCCGTAGTATTCAAATCCGCCGGTGATTTTCTTGGTGAAATCAAAACTGGCTTTCACGTTGGGAGAAAACTCCCAGCCTCTGCCGACGTTCAGTCCATGCAGCGCCCGGTCGAGCGCCGGATTGAACGCGAAATACCAGCGGCCCAGCTTCTTGTCGATGATCGGCCGAATCTCGTAATTCCAGCTGTCCTCTGAAAATTTCCGCCGCTGGTAACCAATCTCCTGCGACAAACTCAGCCCGACCGGCAGATGCCATGACTCGGGCGCCGTGATCCGCGGACGGATGTGATCGCCCACCCAGTTCCAGCCGTCGTCTGGCTGAATGCTCGAGAACACGTAGAAGCCGGTTTCGAACCAGTTGGTCCAACCGTGCGTGATTTCCAGCGTTTCATGCATGGCGTGATTCGACGGCGCCACGCCATTGACGACCTGTTTCTCGCCATCCACGGTGAAATTGGAATGGATTTCCACCATGGTCACGCCCTTCCCGAGCGCCTCCGAATCGTAGACCTGGATCTCGTAGTTATCCTGCGCGCACGCCACGGGACTGAGCGCGAACAAAGGAATCCCGAGCAGCAGAAGAAGGTATTTGGCCATGACTGGTTTGCCAGAGCGGGATGCTGCCCCACGCAGCCGGCCCGTACGCTGGATTTTGATTGTAAAGGCCCGAGAGCCGAATCGGCCAATCAATCCTTGCGATGCTTCACATCTTGGAACCCCGCGCCCCTCTTGGGTGTCCAATCTTTCAGACACGCGCGTGCCGTTTCCCGTAACGACGAGGAGAAATTCCAATGGCATTCTCGACGGCAGGCGGTGGTCCGTGTTCTCCCCAGATGAACGTCACGCCCCTGATTGACGTTCTGCTGGTGCTGCTCATTATTTTCATGCTCGTGGTGATCGAGCAAAAACCCAAGGGCCTGGAAGCGCAAATCCCGCAGCCCGCACCACCAGCGGCCAGGAATATCCCGCCGCCCGACAGCACCATCGTGATTCGGGTTCACCACGCGAAGCCGGGAACGGAGCATGCGCAGGTGCTGGTGAATGAAGAAGCGGTGGACTGGGATCACCTGCGCGACCGACTGAGAGACATCTACGCCATCCGCATCGAACGCATCGCCTACATCGAAGCCGACGATGACATTGACTTTCAGGACGTAGCCGACGTGATCGCCATCTCCCGCATCGCCGGAGTGGACCGGGTGGGCTTGCTCACGGAAGACGGGAAGCATGCTCCCATGACGGGCTAGGGGCTACCTCAGAGCTTGCCAGAGCCCCTAATCAACATTAGGCTTGATTTCGACAGTTACTATAAGGAACATCTGAAACGACGGGGGTGTCCATTCCTATGGGAAGACGACCCAAGACAGCAGCGTTGTTGATTGGTTTCGCTGCGACCACCGTTTTCTCTGTTGTGGAATTTCGCCATCGGGCCGCTTTCGGACATTTTGTTCCGTTAGCTCTGCACGCCGACGTGAGTGTGGCTAAGGGTGACATTGGAATACCGGGAATCACCAAGCTCTACGACGCTCACGTCACTAATTTCGGTATCTTTCCGCGACGGATCGAACGATGCGAGTTCATAACCGACGCCTCCGCCCACGGTGTCAGCGTCGGCTATCGACTCCAACAATGGGACAAATCGTCACGTCGTTGGAAAACGGTGTTGGATACCGCTGCCGAATACTGCCGCCCTTACCCGCTCGGAATTGCTCAGGCGCGACTCACTTCGAAGTTGCTCTGGCCGAGCCAAACGCTCTCTACGGGTGAAGAAGCTACGGGAGCAAGGGGGGACCTCAAAGGCGAGACAATGAGGTTTGTAGTTGTCGCGAACGTCCGCGACCTTCCGACAGCCAGCTTCATAATAGACGAGCAGGTTCAGGGAGTCGGTTACCGGGTTAAGCATTGATATTCGATAGCTGTTGATAAATCTTGATTACACCACTAACCGCTGAACAGCGAACTGCTGAGATGGATGACCTCAATCCCGTGCCCGATTCTTGATCCAGATCGGTGTCCCCATGAACTCAAACGTATGGCGGATCTGGTTTTCAAGAAATCGCTGGTAGGAGAAATGCAGCTTCACCTTGCGATCCGTGAACAGCACAAACGTGGGGGGCGCCACTGCCGCCTGGGTCATGTAGTAAATCTTGACGCGCTTGCTCACCGGAACGGAGGCGCGGTCAAAATCAACCGTCTTCAGGAACCGGTTCATCTCGCCGGTCGTGATGCGCTTGCGCCGCTCGGCAGCGACTTTCTCAATCAGCGGAAGAATCTTGTCGGTCCCCTTGCCGGTGTGCGCTGAGAGGAAGAGCACCGGTGCGTAGTTCAGAAATTTAAGCCCGTAGCGCAGGCGCTGTTCGTACAGCGCGCGATCATGAGGGCGCTTAGCATCCTGTATCCGCGCCGCCTTCGACTGGCTGATGGCCCGCTTCTCTCCACTCGCCACCAGGTCCCACTTGTTGACCAGGATAATGACGGACCGCCCGCTCTCGTGCGCGTAGCCTGCAATGTTGGCGTCCAGGCCGCTGGCGCCTTCGGTGGCGTCGACCATGAAGAGCACGATGTCAGCGTCTTCAATGCTCTTGCGGGAGAAGACCACGGAAAGCTTCTCGGCCATCAGCCTGGTTTTACCCTTGCGGCGGATACCGGCCGTATCAATGAACCGAATGTCGCGGCCGTGGTACCGGATGACTTCGTCGACGGAATCGCGCGTGGTGCCTGGAATCGGCGAGACGATGGCGCGCGACTTCCCGGTGAGTTGATTCAGCAGCGTGGACTTGCCGACATTCGGGTGGCCAATGATGGCCACTTTGATTTCATGCGGCTCTTCGGGAGTTGGCGAAGCTTCCTCGGTGCCTTCCCCTGTGACCTCAGTGTCCTCTGTGGTTGGCTTCTTGGTCGCAGGCAGCACCAGAAGCACGGCATCAAGCAGATCGTCGATGCCACGTCCATGCTCGGCGGAGACAGGGAAAATATTCCGAATTCCGAGCGAATGGAATTCGCCCAGCAACGCTTCCTGCTTGTCCGTGTCCATCTTGTTAACGGCGAGGAAGAGAGGTTTCCCGGTGCGGGCCAGCAATCTCGCCAACTCACGATCGGGGCCCGCGATTTCGGTGCGGGCATCTACAACCATGATGATGCCCGCCGCTTCCTCGAACGCGACCCTGGCCTGGCGGAAAATTTCCGACGGGATGAAGTCCTTGTCGTCGGGAACGATGCCGCCCGTGTCGACCACGCGAAACTCGTGTCCGCGCCACTCGGCCTCGCCATAAAGCCGATCGCGAGTGATGCCCGACTCATCGCCCACAATAGCGCGCCGCGACCCCGTCAGCTTGTTAAATAGCGTAGATTTGCCAACATTAGGCCGGCCCACAATCGCAAGCAGGGGAAGAACAGCGGATTCTGTGGCGGATTTCGAATTCATGTAGTGGCAATGCTCACATAGGGACGGCCGCCCTCGGCCGGACAGCCGAGGGCGGCTGTCCCTACGTGGACCGGGGTGACTCGGCAGTCCACGTAGCTGCGAACTGTATTATAGAGACTCTGTGGCTTCCTCTTCCCATCCCGTATCGGCTGGCGCGGGATTCTCACTCTACCAGTTCTTCTCGCCCGGCGGCCTGCTCTCGAGAACGCACCCCGCCTACGAATTCCGCCGCGGCCAGTTGCAGATGGCGCAAGCGGTCGAAGAGGCCATCGAAGAAAAACGCCACCTGATTGTCGAGGCCGGCACCGGAACCGGCAAAACGCTCGCGTATCTGTTGCCCGTGATCCGCTCCGGCAAGCGCGTCATCATATCCACCGGCACGAAAAACCTGCAGGAGCAGCTGTTCTCGAAAGACGTACCGTTTCTGGAGCGCTCGCTTTATCCCGACGGAAGCGGCAAGCTCTCCGTCTGCTACATGAAGGGCCGCAACAACTACCTCTGCCGCAAGAAGCTCTACGACCTGACCGATCAGCCCGTGCTCAGCGGCCTGGAAGAAATCGAGCACTACCGCGCCATCGCCGCCTGGGAGAAGACAACCCGCACCGGCGATCGGACTGAACTCGCCGAACTTCCCGAGGCGAGCGCGCTCTGGCACAAACTCGACGCCCGTACTGACACCTGCCTGGGCCAGAAGTGCAAAGAGTGGGAGCGCTGCTTCATCACCGAAATGCGCCGGCGCGCAGCTGAGAGCGATATCGTCATCGTCAACCACCACCTGTTCTTCGCCGACCTTGCCATCAAGCTCGAAGCCGAAGATGCGCCCGATGCCGGCGTTCTCCCCGAGAGCGCCGTCGTCATCTTCGACGAAGCGCATGAGTTGGAAGAGGTGGCCGGCAACTATTTCGGGATTACGGTCAGCAATCTGCGCATGGAGGAACTCGCCCGCGACGTGGAAGCCATGCTGCACCGCGAGCATCTGTACACGCCGCAGATGTCCAGTGCGATCCAGTCCCTGCGCGAGCGCTCGCAGCTTTTTTTCTCGGTGCTGCCCGCCGGAGAAGGCCGCTTCGCCTTCGACACGCGCCGCGAGTTCCTCGAAGAAAACGGAGACGAATTTCTGGCCCTCAACCAGTCGCTCCACCGGCTGGGCGCCGAACTCGACCAGCTTCCGCAGAAGCCGGAAGAAGTCTTCACGCTGGTGCGCCGGGCCCAGCAGTTGCAGGTGCAACTCGGATTTGTGATGGAGAACGAAGATCCGAACACGGTCTTCTGGATCGAGCGGCGAGGATTTCGTGGAGCGCCGGGCACCCCCGCCCGGCGAGCTTTGAAGGGGCGTGGCTTCAGCCACGGCGCAGGTGTCACCTCCGAGAATGGAGCTTCAGCCACTGAGGGGAGGCACTCCGGCCGCTCCAACGTCTTCCTGCAGGCCACGCCCATCGAAGTCGGCTCCATCCTGCGCCAGTGCCTGTGGTCGAAGCTGGAGACCTCGGTGCTCACCTCCGCCACGCTGGCGGTCGGCGGCGCCTTCGATTACATTCGCCAGCGGCTCGGCCTCGACCACGCCCGCGAATTCGTCGTGCCCTCGCATTTCGACTACGAGAGCCAGGCGATCCTCTACGTTCCCCCCGATCTGCCCGATCCACGTACGCCGCAATTCGCCGCGCAGGCGTCCGACCGCATTCGCCGCCTGCTCGAAATCACCCGTGGCCGAGCGTTCGTGCTCTTCACCAGCTACGCGCAGATGAACGAGATCTACGAGCGGCTTCTGGGATTGTTGGACTTCCCCATGCTCAAGCAGGGCGACGCTCCGAAATCAGCGCTGCTCGAAGAATTCCGCATCACGCCCAACGCCGTCCTGTTCGGCACCTCTTCCTTCTGGCAGGGAGTGGACGTGCAGGGTGAGCAGTTGAGCTGCGTGATTATCGACCGGCTGCCGTTCGCCGTGCCCAGCGACCCGGTGGTCGCCGCCCGCGTAAAAGCGATCGACGCCGGCGGGGGCAACGCATTTTACGAATACCAGGTGCCGAGCGCAGTGATCACGCTGAAACAGGGCTTCGGACGCCTGATCCGCTCGCTCCACGATCGTGGGCTGCTCACGTTGCTCGATAACCGGATCTTGAAGAAACAATACGGGCGGGTGTTTGTGGAGAGTCTTCCGCGCTACACGAGGACGACGGATTTGAAGAAGGTGGAGGAGTTTTTCGGGATAAGCGGTGAGGCGTGAGTAGGGATCCTTCGACTCCGCAGGAACCTCACTTCGTGAAGTTCCTGCTCCGCTCAGGATGACAAGCGTTACAGGGATGGGCGGACCCTGCCCTGAGCTTGTCGAAGGGACGCCCGTCCCTCTATTGGTGGACCTTACTCGGCGGCGGCCGCTTCCTTCTCGACCACAACCTTCAAATGCGTGGTCACATCCTTGTGCAGCTTCACCGGAATCGTGAATTCGCCAACGATCTTCAGCGGCTCGTGCAGCTGAATCTTGCGGCGGTCGATGTGGAAGCTCTTCTTCTCGAGTGCTTCCGCTATATCGCCCGATGTGACCGACCCGAATAGCTGATCGTTCTCGCCTGACTTGCGCTGGAACTTCACTTCCAGTCCGTCAAACTGCTTGGCCAGTGCTTCGGCCTCGGATTTTTCCTTGGCCGAACGGCGGACAGCAGCGGCCTTCATCTGCTCGATGACGGCCTTGTTGGCAGCGTTCGCTTCAATGGCCAGTTTCTTGGGCAGCAGAAAGTTCCGCCCATATCCTTCCGCGACCTTCACCACCTCGCCGCGGCTGCCCAGCTTGGGCACGTCTTCTTTCAGGATGACTTCCATGATGACTCCGTTTTCTTGGGTTCCCTTCGTGTGCCTTTGTGTCCTATGTGGTTAGAAAAAAGCGTCAACCACTAAGGACACGAAGGATCACGAAGGAACTCTGATCTTTTCGAGCTAAGACTACTGGGCGCGTCCGGCAAACGGCAGCAGCGCGATATTCCGAGCCTGCTTGATAGCCGTCGACAGCCGGCGCTGGTGGGGCGTGCAAACACCCGTCAGACGCCGCGGAACGATCTTGCCGCTCTCCGCCACAAACCCCGCCAGCAGACGCACGTCTTTGTAGTTGATGGCTTCGATTTTCTCGACGCAGAACTTGCAAACTTTCTTGCGCCGGAAATACTTCCGTCCGCCCTCGCGCGATCCGCCTGGGCCTCCACCCGGACGCGGGCCGCGCGAGCCACGGTCGCTCCGCTCAGGACGGTCCGTGCGCTCGGGGCGTTCGCTGCGTTCTGCCGGGCGAGTCTCGCCGCTGGTTGCTGCCGCGGCTGGTGCTTTCGTTTCTTCTGCCATGATGCTCCTCAATCTTTTCTGTAGTTGGAGAGACGGGCATCCGCGGCCCGTGCGCTCCCGAATCCTTGATGCAAATAGAGCGACGGGCATCCTCGCCCGTCCACCCAAAATCCGCGGCCTACACCGTCGCCGGGGCCGGCTCTCCGCCCGCTTCCGGGGTCACCGGAGCCGCCGGAGCCGCACTGGTCTTCTTCTTCGCGTCGCGGAGCTTCTTGATCTTGTCGAGCCGCTTCAGTTCTTCGTCCGTGCGCACGGTGATGAACTTGATCACCTGTTCGGTCACACGCAGCCGGCGCTCGACTTCGTGCACCATGGCACCCGTTCCGTCGATAATCAGCAGCACGAAAATGCCGTCGTTGAACTTGCGCACCGTGTAGGCGAGGCGGCGCTTGCCCCAGATCTCGCTCTTGATCGTTCCGCCCGCCGAAGTCACCGAAGACCCCAGCGTGGAAATCAGCTTGTTCAAATCCTCGTCCACCATGTCGGGGCGAACGATGAACATCAGTTCATAAGTACGATTCATTCGTCATCTCCAAACTCTTAAGCGCGAAAACCCTTTGCATGGCCGGGCGACACTTACTTCGCTTCCGGCTCATCACCCGGTTCGTTCTTGCGATTGAAGCGGTTCATCGCAGCCGCTGGACCCTCTTTCAAAATCACTTCCACCGCCAGCGCCGCCGTTTCGAGGATCTCAACCACAACCTTTTCCTGCGCCTTGCGAAAGGGCGTCAGCACGAACTTCACGCCGTCCGCCACTTTGCGATCGGGCGCAATTCCCAGCCGAATCCGCAGGAACTCGTCGGTATTCAGAGCACCCAGAACGGATTCCATCCCGTTGTGCCCCGCCGAACTTCCCCGCTGCCGGATGCGAATCGTGCCCAGCGGCAGGTCCAACTCGTCGTAAATCACAATCAGGTCCCGCGTCACATCGACCTGATGTTCCGCCACCAGTTCCCGCACCGAAAGCCCACTCAGGTTCATGTAGGTTTCCGGTTTGGCCAGGATCACCGGCTCCCCGGCGATTACGACCCGCGCGGTCAGCGCGCGGCACTGGCGATTCCTGACTTCGATCCCAAGTCCGTTGGCAATCTGATCGATCGCCAGGAACCCGAGGTTATGCGGCGTGAACTGATACTCGATTCCAGGATTGCCCAAACCGACGATCAGTTTCACGCAAGTCAGCTCTTAGCTTCTAGCTTCTAGCTAGTAGCTAGAAGCTTCATAGCTCCGCGGTTCACTAAGCGGACGCTATTTCTTCTCTTTCTTCTCGGCCTTCTCAGGCTTCTCGGGCTTGGCCTCTGTCTCGCCTTCGCCCTCAACTTCCTGCTTGCCCTTCTTGATGACCTCAGGCTCAGCCGGAGTTGCTGTCGCTGCCTCCGCCACCGCTTCCGGAGTCGGAGCCACTTCTTCCTTCACCGACGTGATATGCGCGATCATCTGGTTCTCATCGGTCAGGAACTTCACTTTATCGCTGTGCGGCAAGTCCTTCACGCGCACCTCGACGCCGAAAACAAGATGGCTCACGTCCACCTCGATCGACTTCGGAATGTCGACCGGCAAACACTCAATCTCAACCTCACGCAACACGTGTTCGAGAATGCCGCCCTCAGTCTTCACGCCCAAGGCCTCGCCTTTGAGAATCACTGGAACGGTGACGGTGAGTTTCTTGTCCATCGCAATGCGCAGAAGGTCCACATGCAGCAGTTGTCCCTTGATGGGCTCGAACTGCCAGTCCACGATCATGGCCTTCACGCGAGCGTCGTCCAGCGCCAGGTCGAAAATCGTGTTGTGCCCGCTCTCGGACTTGAGAATGCGCAGGACCTGCCGCGGATCCACCGCGACCGAAGTCGAGTCCTTCCCGGCGCCGTACACAATGGCCGGGATCTTGCCCTCCACGCGCACGCGCCGGGCCGCATTCTTGGTGCCAGGTTCGCGTTTCTGCGCTTCCAGAATGTTCACTTCCGTTGTTGTCGCCATAATTCCTTTTCCGTCCTTCTAAATAAACAATCTGCTGACCGAGGTCTCTTCGTGAATGGACTGAATGGCACGTCCAATCAGCCCCGCAATCGATAACACTTTGATCTTCGGGACCTGCCGTGCCGCCTCGGTCAGCGGAATCGTATTGGTCACGACCACCTCGGTGATCGGTGAGTTCACAAGATTTTCCACCGCCGCCCCGGAAAGCACCGGGTGCGAACAGCAGGCATACACCGTGCTGGCGCCGTTCTCAACCAGCGCCTGCGCCACTTTCACCAACGTGCCCGCCGTGTCGATCAGGTCGTCAATGATCAGACAAGTCCGTCCCTTGACGTCACCAATCACGTGCATCACTTCCGCCACGTTCATTTCGACGCGCCGCTTATCCACGATGGCCAGCGCTGCATCTACTTTCTTCGCGAAAAAGCGCGCGCGCTCCACACCACCCGCATCGGGTGAAACCACCGTCAGGTTCGGCAGATTCAACTTTTTGAAGTGGTCCACCAGCACCGGCGAAGCGAACAAGTGATCCACTGGAATATTGAAAAATCCTTGCAGCTGCGGCGCGTGTAAATCCACCACCAGCGCGCGGTCCGCGCCTGCGGTCGTCAGCAGGTCAGCCACCAGCTTCGACGAAATCGGAACGCGCGGCTTGTCCTTCCGGTCCTGGCGCGCATAGCCAAAGTACGGAATCACCGCCGTGATGCGCCGCGCCGATGCCCGCTTGAGCGCGTCGATCATCAACAGCAGTTCCATCAGGTGCATGTCCACCGGCTGGCAGGTGGGCTGCATGACGAAGACGTCGGCGCCGCGCACGTTCTCCTGGATCTGCACATACGCTTCCCCGTCCTTGAAGCGCGTGACCAGGGCTTGGCCGCGCGTCAAACCCAGGAAGTGGCAGACTTCGTCGCAGAGCGCCTCGTTGGCGGTTCCGCAAAAGACCTTGAATCTGTCGTCGACCCGGGCGCGTTGTGGCTTGCGCTCCGTTTTCTCGTCCGTGCTCGGCTTTTTTTCCGCGGTCGTTGTCGCAACTGTGGCCATGGTTGAGTTCCCGGTTCTCAGTTCTCAGTTTTGGCTCCGGTTCTCTCTGAGAACTGAGAACAGGGAACCGAGAACTGGGGTGTTGGCTGGGCCGCTAGGATTCGAACCTAGACAAAGTGCTCCAAAGGCACTTGACCTACCATTAGTCGACGGCCCAGTAAAGTTGCTAGTTGCTGGTTTCTAGTTTCTAGCGAAAACCTGAAGCACTCAACTGCGATTTCGTTGCGTGTACTTCGGCCCACGACGAAACTAGAAACTAGCAACCAGAAACTAGAAACTTTTGCCGATATTCTTGGCGCGTCAACGTGCTCGTCGCCACTGCCTTCACACCCTGCTTCCGCAGGCGACCCGCGGCCTTCACCGCTTCGGCGCGCGAACGGAACAGTCCGTACAGGGTTGACCCTGATCCAGAGAGCGAAGCGTATCGAGACCCCGCGCGCTCCAGCGCACGTTTTATGTCACGTAATTCGGGATGCTGCGGAAAAACGACCTTTTCAAAGTCGTTTTCAATCCCGGTACGGACAAGGTCGAGAAGCAGGCTCCCGGCCCGGCTCCCGCCTTTTGCAGGAGCACCGGTGTTAGGTGAATCACTCAGCCACGACGAAAGCACGCGGCCAACCTCCAATAGTCTATCGGAGGCCCCCAACTGCGTCAATTCATGATTACTGGTGGAGCGTCGGGCGCTCCCGCCCGTCAGCGCATCCCACTCCGCAAACGCCTGCGGCGTCGAAACCCCAACCTCCGGCGTAACCACCACCATCGGCGTAGCCGCCAAATCCGGCAGCGGATAAACCTCCTCCCCCCGCCCCACCCCTAACACCGTCCCGCCAACCAGGAAAAGCGGCAGATCCGACCCGACCTCCGCGGCAATGCGCAATCTCGTTGCGCCCGCTAGAGACTGTTTCAGCGCCCGTTCCAGCGCAACCATCGTAGCCACCGCATTCGACGAAGCCGCCCCCAGCCCGCCCTGCACCGGCAGCCGTTTCTCGATCGCGACGGTGACTTTGCCCTTCGCACGGAACTCATCCATGACCCGCTCGACCATCCGATAGCACGTGTTCGAGGAATCAAGCGGAACCCGCGGGTCGTCACACAAGATCTCAATCCCCCGCCCGCTCCCCACCGTCACCCGAATGACGTCGTGCAATGCGATCGTCTGATAGACGGTGCGCAGATTGTGAAATCCATCCGCCCGCACACGCCCGATGTAGAGCCCGAGATTAATCTTGGCAAACGACCGCACCGCGACTGTCATGAAGGAGGAATTGTAAGCGATTCGGAGCTTCTGATTTTATGTCACTACTCCCAATACGCGGTCGCGGAACAGGTAGGGATCCCTCGACTCCACATTAGCTTGCTGCGCGAAGCTGATGTTCCGCTCGAGATGACGGCTTTACTTCTTCTCCAAACTCGCGTCCAGCGTAAGCTCCGACCCCGCCGTAATCATCATCTCTTTCGTCCACGCCTTATATCCCGGCTTCTCCACGCGGAACACATGCTTGCCCGGAGGCAGCACAATCTTCGCGGGCGTGTATCCCATCGAATTCCCGTCGACAAACACCTCCGCCAGGAAAGGAGTCGACCGCACATCTACTGCACCCGTAGTGGGCGCGGCCGGAGGCGATGCTTGCGCGGCCGGTTCCTGCGTAGCGGCTTTGCCCCTCGCAGTTTTCGAGTTCCCCTCTGAGAAACCAATCAGCGACTGCAGCGGAGCATCCAGTTCATCCAGCCGTTTCTTTTCATCCGCCGTCAGGGGATCCATCGGGCGCCCCGTCTTGCGCTGTGTGATGTGCAGTCGCAAGCTGCCCGTGACCGAGCGCAACTGCATCGAGTCTTCAGAGACCTGGACCTTCAACGCGTAGCCCTTAGCCCAGTCTGGCGGAGGCTCCGGTTGTTCAGGCGACGCGTCATAGTTGCCCACGATCACCCGGTCCCGCAGTTGCACCGAGATTGTGTAGGTCGTCCGTTCCTCCAGGACCGGAGTGTTGACCACCCACGCCTTGGTGTAGCTGGAAGTCGACTTCTTGATGCCAGCGATCCGAGCGTATTGCCAAGCCGAGTCAGCGCCAGCGAATCCCACACAGGCAATCAGCAAGAAGGCAAGGATCAGAGCACGCTTCATACTGCATCAAGTTTACAAGGTCGTGGGTCGCGAGACGCGTCGCAACCCCGCGTCCAGGGAATCGTAGTTGCGGATGACTTAAGGCTGATAGCTGATGGCTTCTCTTGCTACACTGCTTCCCGTGCCCACCCTCACCTACCTCGAGGCCATCCGCCAGGGAATCTGGGAGGAGATGGAGCGCGATCCCACGGTCTTCTGTCTCGGCGAAGATATCGGCATCTACGGTGGCGCCTTCAAAGTCACCGACGGCTTCATCGACCGCTTCGGCCCCGAACGCGTAATCGATACACCGATTGCGGAATCCGCCATCGTCGGCGCGGCTTTCGGTGCTGCTCTCACCGGCCTGCGTCCCGTCGCCGAGTTCCAGTTCATGGACTTCATTGGTTGCGCCTTCAACCAGATCGTCAACATGGCTGCCAAGTCGCACTATCGCTGGGGAGCGCCCGCGCCGCTCGTCATCCGTGGCCCGAGTGGCGGCAATGTTCACGGGGGCCCGTTCCACTCGCAAAATCCGGAGATGTGGTTCGTGCACGCCCCCGGCCTGAAAGTCGTCTGCCCGGCGACCGCCTACGATGCCAAAGGCCTGATCAAGTCCGCCATCCGCGACAACAACCCGGTCATTTTCTTCGAGCACAAATATCTTTACCGGCGGATCAAAGAGGAAATTCCCGAGGGCGACTACACAGTCCCTCTCGGCAAGGCCCGTGTCGCCCGCGAAGGCCGCCATCTCAGCGTGATCACCTACGCCGCCATGGTGCACACCGCGCTCGAGGCCGCCGAAATCCTCAGCAAAGAAGGGATCGAGATCGAAATCCTCGACCTGCGCACCGTTTCGCCCCTCGATCGCCAAGCCATCGCCGCGACCATCTCAAAAACAAACAAGGTCATCATCCTGCACGAGCACGCCCGCACCGGTGGCTTGGCCGGAGAAATTTCAGCAATCATCAACGAAGAAGTCTTCGACTCGCTCGACGGCCCGATCGTGCGCTTGACCGCCCCCGACACCCCGGTGCCGTTTTCGCCTCCGCAGGAAGAGTTCTACTTGCCCAGAGTGGCCGATCTGGTGCGGGAGGCGCACCACCTGCACGCGTACTGACATCGCGCCTTCGCACCGGTTGCCCCTTCGTGGCCCTCTGCTGTTATATATAGCGAGCGGCCGTTTTTTCTTCGGCTCTCCGCGAGGACTCGTATGCGTAACTTTTTCTATGGTGTCATCGTCACCATTCTGGTTCTGGCGATCGGAGGCGCTGGGCTCGCCCTGCTCGGTTTTATTCCCACTAATGCCAACACTGCGCCGCCGAAAATGGAGCGACACATCGCCATGAGTGCGCTCGACGCCTCCATGGAGCGCCACGCCCCCCGCGTCAATAATCCCGTGCCGCCGACCGACGAGAATCTGATCGAGGGGATCAAGATCTACACCATGAATTGCGCTCAGTGCCACGGCGGGCTCGATCGCAAGCCGGCAGAACTCGGGCGCTCCTTCTATCCCCCGGCTCCCGACCTCATGCTTAATCCTCCCGATGATCCCGAGTGGCACGTTTTCTATGCCATCCGCACTGGCGTCCGCTACACCGGAATGCCAGCCTGGGAAAAGAACCTCTCCGAGTCCGACCTGTGGAAGGTCACCGCCTTTCTTACCCGGGTGGAGAAATTGCCGCCCGCCGTTCAGGACTACTGGAAAAAAGCCAGTGGCATCAATCCTCCCACCGAAGCTCAGGAAGAGCACAAACACAAATAAATAGTTAGAGAGGCGAACCTGGACGCCCGCGCTTCTCGGAGAGACTACTTTAGTTCTACGGACGGGTGAAATTGATCGTAAGGACGGTCTGCGTCTCTGCCGGATGTCCGTTGAGGCTGTAGGGCTGGAACCGCCACTGCTTGACCGCGGCAATGGCCGCCCGGCCAAGTACAAAATACCCGCGAACGATCTTCAGGTCTTCCACGCTTCCATCTCGAGCAATCATTGCCTGCAGCACAACCGAGCCTTGCAGCTTCTTGCCAACCGCCTCGGGCGGATACACCGGGTCCACGCTGTGAACCAGCATCGCCCGGGCCGCTTCCTCGCTCAAGTGAACGGGTTCACTGAACTGCGGAATCGGCGGCACCGGAGTCGATACAGGCATGATCTGCGCCGGTCCCACCGTCGCGACCACCGGTGGACCAATGGGAGCCGCGCCCCTCAGGCTCTCCGGAAGCGGGCCGTGCTCCACATGCATCGGGGGCGGGTCTATGTGCAAAAGTTCTGGCGTGGGGAGTGGAAAATCAAACGCCTTCGGCAAGCGCACCGCACCTTCCGGCACACTCGCTTCCCTCGAGATCAGTCCCAGCGTGGGATCACCATGCGCATTCTCAGTAGTTCGGGCAAAATATGCGTCTTGTTGCGCGTCGGCGATCACCGAACCAACCGGTTGCGCCCCGGTCCGGCTCGTATATAACAACGCGGCCATCGACTCCTTCAACACCTGGAATGTCCCCTCGTGGGTTTGGCCCAGATACAACACCGTCTCGCGCGATCGCCAAAGGCTGAACACGGCCGCGCAAGCCAGCACCGCAGCGCAGACCGTGCGGAATCCAATGACGTGCCGTAACCGCTCCGGCTCTGTCTCGTCGATCGCTGCTTCCTCACTCCCGGTGCGTTCTTCCGGCTCCTGGATATCCGTCTGAGGCGCGTCCATGCGGCGCTTGGGCGCTTCGGCTGCAATGGATACGAGGTTTGGATCCTCGGGTTCGCGGGACGCCTCCGCAGTCTCGAACTGCTGGAGTGATCCACCCCGTTCCGCGTCCGCCGCCGCCGACTGCATCTGCATTTGCTGGCACGCCTTCGCCAGGACTGCGCGGGCTTCCTCGGTGGTAATCGGACGGTACAGGAGAAATTCCAGCCGGTTTTCGCGCAGCTCTCTGGGCGCTGGTTCGCTGTCGACAATCGCAATCACGACCGCGTTGCGGTTCGCCGCCGACTCCCGGGCGCGCTTCAGCAGGAAGGTCGCCTCCGGCTGGTCCGCCCAATCGACGATCACACACGAGAAGCTTTGCTTGGTCCCTTTTTCGATGGCATTGAAGATGTCAGAACACAATTCAGCCCGAATCCCCAACTCATTGAACACCCCCGCCACTGACTCGGCGGGCTCAGGGCTTTTCGAAAACAGCAGGGCGCGGAGTGCCATCTCCCCAACAGACTATCGGCATTTCATTCCGCGTGACAGGTAACCAGTGGGTATTGCACTCCGGCGGGAATCCGGCCATCCCCACAACAGGTTTCACGAGAGCAGACTTGGGTTAGGGCCGGGCTCAGACGCGCCCATAGACCCCGCAAACGAAGCGGGCTTCAGCCCCCGAGGGTGGATTTGTTGGCCTTAACGGAACTGTTGAATTCAGGTTCCCTGCCCGGGCCTTATCAACGCGGTAACTTTCGTAACCTTGCTTGGGCCGGAACCATCACAACTCAGCCGAATCTCCGCACATCTCGTGGCTGAGCTTTTCCTGGAGGTCTCGCATTTTCCGCTGCGAATCCTGCAGCTTCTTTTGAAAGTCCTTCGACTGTATCTTCCGTTGCACCTTCTCTATCGCCGGACCGATGCGCGCCATTTCGTCGCCCAGCCGGCCCAGTTGTATTTCCGTTTCTGCGGTGATTTCGGGTATGTCGATGTCGAAACTGTCCTCCATCAGGCTCCCAGAATCCCTCCTCGCCGGAAGCGTCAGGTTCAGATTCTGTTCCTTCTTCTCCCGAACCACCGTGACGGCTGCCGAGCCACCCGAAGCCGACCGCAGCGCATGGGTGAAGTCCGACGTGTCATTCACTGCCTGGCTGTTGACCTTCACCACCACGTCCCCCGCGCGGAATCCGGCCTTCTCTGCTTTGCTCCCCTTCTCCACCGAGCGCACCAGCACGCCCTTGCCGTTCTTGACTCCAAAAAATTCTCCCAGCTGCGGCGTGATGTTCTCGATCATCAGCCCGCTGCGCACCGAAGAATGCGCGATCACCACCGAAATCGGTGGCTCGAAGTCTGGCATGACAGGCATCTCCGGCATGTGGAGGTTGATTTCGGGGAGGTTCGGTTGGTAGGCCATCGATTTGCGCCGGTCCGCCAGCTGCAACTTGATGGTGAGCGGCTGGCCGTCGCGGCTGACACCGAGCGTGATCACCCTTCCCGGGGGTGTTTCCTTGATCATCCTCCGCAACTGCGCGGCACTCTCGACCGCGGTTCCGTTCAAGGTCAGGATCACATCATGCTCATGCAGCCCAGCCTTGCCCGCGGGCGCGTCCTGATCGACCATCGTGATTTCCGCCCCGTGTTCCTCCTTCAACTTCAAATCTCCGAGGCGTTCCGATGTGACGTCGGCGATGTCCACTCCCATGTAGGACGATCCGCTCCCCCCCTCATCCGCGTTGTAACCCCAACTCCAGTTCTCACCGGTCGTGTCGTAACCCAGCTCTTCCGATTGCGCAACCGGCAGCAGTGCGAAAAACACCAGGCAAAGCAGGATGCGATGTGTCATAGGTCCTCTCCAACCGCCGCCTTGCAACTAATGGCTAACGCGGCGAAAGTTAATGTTCCCAGAGCTCGTGCGAACCTTCAGCACCGGTCCGCCGCCATTCAGCTGTCCTTCCGCCGTCACCGTCCGCGGCCCCGGCCAGGTTCCCCCCTCACTGGAAACGTGGATATCCGAAAAATCGCTGTGGATCATATGACCGTTGGCCAGTTCGATCGCCGCTCGAATGGAAACCTGCAGATTGTCGGACAGGTAAACGGTGATGTCGCCCGCCGTAGTCTCCAGCACGGAGTCGGAGCGCTCTCCGCTCGACGCAAGAAGCTTCGCGATGATCCCACCGGCAGCCGTCTCCGCCCGCACCGACGGCGCTCCATCCAGCTGAATACTTCCTCCGCCGGTCTGCACTCGCACCGGTCCTTTCGCGGAAGTGAGCCGGATACTGCCCGCGCCCGAGTCGATCTCTGCTGCCCCTCCGATTTCGCCCAGGTCCACGCTGCCGCCACCGGTGGAGGCGCGCACCTTGCCGGCACACTTGTCGACTCGAATACTGCCCGCGCCCGTCTGCAGCACTGCGCCTTGCAAGCCGGAGAGCACCACCACGCTGCCCGCGCCGCTTTCCGCGTTGATCTTGCCCTTGGCGGAAATAATCTTGATGTTGCCTCCGCCCGTCTGCAGATTCACGTCGCTGCCGACGTTGCCGACTTCAATCGAGCCTCCGCCCGTCTCCGCCGTCACCGGCCCGCCGATGTCGTCGATGTGAATGCTTCCGCCGCCGCTCTCAAGCTCCGCGCGACCCGCAATCCCGGTTGCGGTGACGCTGCCTCCGTCCGTCTCGATCTTCGCCAACTCCATGTTCCGCGGCACATGGATCACGAAATCCCCGGCGCACTCCCGATTCCGCCCGCCTCGCGATTGCGCTTCGATGAACGCCGTGTCACCCCGTACGTACGTTTCGACTTTGTACCTCTCAAACTCCCGGCGGGCGCTCCGTTCCGAAGAGGTATAAGCACGACGATGAATTACATAACTCACACCGGACTGCGATCCGCCTTCCACCCGCACCGAACCCGCTTCCAGCTTTACCCGGAGATTTTTCGCTCCACCAAGATCCCCTTTGATTTCCTGCACCCAGTTGCTGCCGTCTCGATACACCCGTGATTCCTGGCACACCGCCAGAGAGGCCAGCGTGCCCAACACCACCACCGCACCGCCAGCGAATTTAAGAGCCCGTTTCAATTTATTACTCCTTTAAATATCCGCTCCGGCCATCGCTTCAGCGATGCCGCAAGCCCATCTCGTTACAGCTCTGCAGGGTCGTGGTCGAAATTTCGACCCTTCCCGATTCGTCCAACGACTGACGACCGACGACCATTCTCAATCCATCTCCGGCATCTGCCTTACCATGGTGCGCGCCTGCGAGCGAATCGACACGTTCTGATCCGTCTCCGCCAGCCTCGTCAGCACCGACCGCACGCCGCTGTCCGCCTTCATCGGCTCCACCAGTCGCAATGCCTGCATCCGCACGCCCGGATTGGCATCGCCGATCAGCGACTGCAACACCGCATTCCGCACACGCGGATCCTGCTTGACGAATCCGCTCAGCCCATCCAGCGCTTTCAGCCGCACGCCCGGATTCGTATCATTCTGCAGGGCGTACAGCAACGCCTCGCGCACATTCGTCTCGTTGGGTGCCTGCGTCAGCAGGTCCACCGAGTCCATCCGAACGCCGGAGTTGTAGTTGTTGCGAGCGGCAAAAAGGAGTAACTGCTGGATGCGCTGGTCGCTCAGCGAACCTTTCTCTTCCTTGGTGGAAACGGTGTCGTACTTGATGTTGACTTGATTGGATCCCGGTTCCTGGGTGATGGAACGAATGCCGGTAATGGCGGAAGCTTCAGTCGGGGAGGGGGTGCCAGTGGAAGATGAGTCGACCTGCGCAATGTTGCTGATGCCTGTACGATTCGCCAAGAAGTTGTAGGTCGCCCCAATCCCCCCGCCAAACCCCACGATGAATATCACGGCCGCCAGCGCCGGCGACATCCGAATCTGCCGCAGCCATGTGCCCGGCTCAAAAATCACGCGCTGCCAGAAGCCGCCCTGGCGCGCCGTTTCCAGCGCTTCCTGCAGCCGCATTCTCGACGCTGCCACCAGGTTCGGCGTCGGCTCGGCCACCGGCAATTGCGACAGCGTCGCATGCAACTTGCGTGTCGCCTTCAGTTCGGTCGCGCACTCCGGACACCGCCCGAGATGCTGCTCTACTTCATACCGCGCATCGTCTTCCAGTTCGTTGTAGACGTAGAACAGAATGTTCTGTCGAACCCAATCGCATTTCATTGCCGTACCCCTTCCGCGGGGAAAAAATTCAAACCGTTCATCGCATCTCCGCCAGCGCGCTGCGCAGTTTCTGCGTCGCGCGGAACAACGTATTCTTCGCCGTTTCTTCGGTCGTATTCAACATCTCGCCTACCGTCCGCAGCCTCAGCCCGTGATAGTGCTTCAGTTCGAACACCATCCGCTCCCGCGGCGTCAGCCGCTCCAGCGCCGCGCTGATCTTCGTGCCCAGTTCCCGGCGCATCAGGTCGCGCTCCGGATTCGCTCCCGCCCGCCCGTCCGCCACCTGCTCCAGCAGGCTGTACTCCTCGCCCGACCCGTCCACCGCCACCGGAGCATCTTCCTTGCGCACCGTCCGCTTGCGCAGATGATCCAGGCACAGGTTCGTGACGATCCGGTAAATCCACGTGTAGAACGAACACTCGAAGCGGAAACTTCCGAGGTTCTTGTACGCCTTGAGGAAGGCTTCCTGGTAGATGTCCTGGGCGTCGGATTCCGAGCCGGTCAGGTGATACGCCAGCCGCAGCACGGACTGATCGTAGTGGCGCACCAACACCTCGAAGGCAGCGCGGTTTCCATGCTGCGCCTCTCGGATCAGAGTCGTATCGTCAATGCGATTACTCTGTGCTGCCACGGAGCCCCTCACGGTGGGGTTCTGGGTGCTGCTGCCCTGCTCTCGCCGTCTCGAACCGGAAAGGTCGCCAACCGGAATTGCCGCTGCGTAGGAATCGGCCGGCATTTGCGTCTTCGTCCTCTACAAGTGAACCAACCTTGCCTTGCAGAGAAATAGACGGCACAGCGCCAGGAACGTTAGCAGATTATAAGCAGTTAGCCCTTTATTTGCTTAACAGTAGAAAACACTACCTGTTGGAGGACGGGGCGGCCCCTCCGTCCCGCTTGAAAATATGGAGAGACGAGCGTCCTCGCCCGTCGCCCGCCGAAGCGCCGACCTCTATTTCCCCGCGCCGAATCGCAGCCGCATCTCGTTCGTAGCCTCAAATCCAAGATCCTCATACAAGGGCCGACCCTCATCGCTGGCATGCAAAGAAGCCGACGGGAAGCCCTGCTCCTTGAGCCACGCCAGAATCGTCCCCATGATGCGCCGCGCAATCCCCCGTTGACGAAACTCCGGTTCTGTGTAGACGTTCAAAATGATGGCCCGCCGAAGCCCGGGATCCTTCGGACTCGCCGGCCAGGGACACAGCAAAACCCCGCCGCCACCGAGAACTCGGCCCGAGCCATCCTCCGCCAACCACCCCCGATAAGAGTCATCGGACAAGGCCTGCGCGAGCCACGGCTCAGTCATCGCAGCCATCCGGTCCAGTTCGTCAGCCGTGCCTTCCCCCATGTCGCGAAACATCGACCTGCGCTGGTGAAGGATCGTCGAAGCATCCACCACGGTTGCCGCCCGAATCGTGATCTTGTCCTCTTTCATGAGTCATCCTGAGCGCAGCATGCCCCTCACGAGGTGAAGGGGATGCGGAGTCGAAGGACTCTACCCCCATAGGTGCTGCCATCTGGCAAGGACGTGCCCTCTTCCCGCAGTCCCCCTGCCCCCTCAAAAGGTACAATAATCTCTGCCAATTTCACCAAAGGCGCGACCGGGGCTGAGGCCGAGTTCATGTACGAAGTAACCGTCGAAGACACATTCGCCGCAGGTCACTACCTGCGCAACTACAAAGGCAAGTGCGAGAACCCGCACGGCCACAACTATAAGATCCGTGTCACCCTCGCGGGCACCGAACTCGACAAGGCCGGCCTGCTGCTCGACTTCAAAGACCTGAAAGAGGTGATGAAGCACGTCATCGACCGCCTCGATCACCAGATGATCAACGAGATCGAGCCCTTTACGGTACTCAATCCCTCCGCCGAAAATCTGTCCAAGTATTTCTTCGACGAGACCAACGCCCGTCTCCGCAACGTAACCAACGGCCGGGTGAGAGTGAAAGACGTAACCGTGTTCGAGACCGATACGACCACGGCGCGCTACTCGGAGTAGCGCATGGAGTTTCTGGTTGCTTAGTTTCTCGTGTTGCCCCGAGGACCAGCAACCAGAAACTAGCAACCAGAAACCATGCAAGTCACCGAAATCTACAAGTCGCTGCAAGGTGAATCCACCCACGCCGGCCTCCCCTGCGTCTTCGTCCGGCTCACCGGATGCAATCTGCGCTGTTCCTGGTGCGACAGCGAATTCAGTTTCTACGGCGGCCACAAGATGACAGTGCAGGAAGTCCTCAGTGAAGTCATTCGCCTGAGCCCAGACGGAGGCCTGGTCGAAATCACCGGCGGTGAACCCATGCTGCAGGAGCGGGAAGTCATTCCGCTGATGGAACGCCTGCTCGAAGCCGGCTACCAAGTCCTGCTCGAAACCAGCGGCGAACGTCCGCTCGCTCGCGTGCCGGAGGCAGTCATCAAAATCGTCGACGTCAAATGCCCCCACTCCGGCGAGCCCGACACCTTTGCGGAGGAGAATCTCGAATCCCTCCAGTCTCACGACGAACTCAAATTTGTCCTGACCGACCGCACCGACTACGAATTTGCCCGCGACTTCATTCGCCGCCACTCGCTCGCCCTGCGCGTCCACGCCCTTCTGTTCTCCCCCGCCTTCGCCAAAGAGGCTTCCGGCGCGCGCGATACATCCCACTGCTTCCTCGATCCGCAGGAACTGGCCGAGTGGATCATGGCCGACAATATTCCGGCGCGGCTCAGCCTTCAGATTCACAAGCTGATCTGGGATCCGGCGGCCAAAGGCGTCTGAACTCGTTTGCGAAAGGGAGAATGGTCATGAAACTGAAGACTCTATTGCTTATACCTTTCCTGCTGCTGCTGATTCATGAGGTTTTACCTGCCCAGCGGAAGCCGGCAGGTGCGCCCATGGTCATCCGCTCCCGGGGAGACCTGACCCAAGCCGTGGGCCAGATCCAGGACGACTTGGCCGCGCTCGACAAGAGCCATCACGCCTATCAGGAGGCCGCGGAAAAATTGGCGGCCCTTTACTCCAACCTGGCCAGCAAGGCGGATGCAGTGGCCAAGGCTGGCGCTGCCGTGAAACCGGGAAAGTCAGACCCGAGCGCTGTGAATGCTCTGCTCGAAGCGACCCGCCAGATGCAGGAGACACAGATGAGTTTCAACCTGCAATACCTCCAACTGCAGAACCAGATGCAGAATGAGAACCGGTCCTACACTGCGGTCAGCAATATCCTGAAAACCAAGCACGACACAGTGAAGAATTCGATCAATAACATCCGCTGAGAAGCGCCGCGGCCGCTCTTCCAGGCAAAGACTGTCATAAAATCTAAGGCGGAGCGGTTGCGCGGTTTCGAACCCGATCATGCCCTCTAACTCGACAGGCGCAAGAACTCGTGCCGTAGTGCTGCTCAGCGGCGGCATGGACTCCTGCGTCTGCGCGACGCTCGCCGCCCGCGACCACCAGGCTGCGGCTGTGCACGTCAGCTATGGCCAACGGACCGAAGACCGCGAGCGGAGTTCGTTTGACGCCATCTGCGACCGCCTCGGCATCCGCGATCGCCTCCTTGTGCGCAATGAGGCCTTGCGCGCCATCGGAGGCTCGGCCTTGACCGATGCCAACATTGCCGTTCCCGAATCCCACGCCCTCGGAACCGGCGTCCCGGTCACCTACGTGCCCTTCCGCAACGCGCACTTCCTGGCGGTTGCCGTCAGCTGGGCTGAGGTCCTGGGTGCAGAAAAGGTCTACATTGGCGCGGTCGAGCCCGACAGTTCCGGCTATCCCGATTGCCGTCCCGCGTACTATCGTGCATTCAACGAGGTCGTGAAAACGGGGACGAAAGAGGGTGTCATCGAGGTCGTGACGCCCCTGATCGCCCTGCGCAAACGTGAGATTGTGACGCTCGGCCTTGAACTGGGCGCGCCCTTCGATTTAACGTGGTCATGCTATCAGCGCCAGGACCGCGCCTGCGGCGTCTGCGACAGCTGCGTGCTTCGTCTGCGCGCCTTTCATGACGCCGGCGTGAGAGATCCGATCCCCTACGCTGAGGCCGAGGTGAAATCGCGGTGAACTCGTCCCAGAAGCCCGTCCGTAGCGTTGTCATTCCGAGCGGAGCGAGGAATCTGCAGTTCAGAAATTATGCGTCGCGTTTCAGAAAACTTTGTTGTCTTAGTAAATCCAGGTTGACTGCCGGGAGGCAAAAGTTATGAAGAAGCATTTCATTATCCCCCTGCTGCTTGTTTTCGTGGTCGCTCTATCGGCTCCATCCCTGTTCGCGCAGAACATGGGCAGCGTGAAGGGAGTCTGCAAGGACGTGGAGGGCAAGCCCATCGCGCAGGCGCAGGTCGAATGGTCCGGGGTTGAAACCGGCCGCAAGTACACCCTGAAAACCAACAACAAGGGCGAGTATTTCTCGCTTGGCGTCTCTCCCGGCAAGTACGACGTGAGGCTCATCAAAGACGGCAAGGAAATCTATAAGTTTAGCGGCGTCTTGGTCACCCTCAACGAAGTGGCGCTCGATTTTGACCTGAAGAAGGAGCAGACGGCCGCCGCCCAGGGACAGGGCCTGACCGCCGAACAAGCCAAGCAGGTTCAGGAGCAGCAAGCCAAGGTTGCCAAAGAAACCAATACCGTCAAGGCCCTTAATGACAAGCTGAATGCCGCCAAGGCCGCCTCCGATGCCGGCGACTTTGAAACCGCCATCGCCACCCTGACGGAGGCCACCCAGATCGACGGCACCCGTGATCTGCTCTGGTTCAAGCTCGGGGACGCGTATCGCTCGTCCGCTCCCAAGCAAACCGACCCCGCCGAAAAGCAGAAGCGCTTCGAAGCCGCCGCCGCCAACTACCAGAAGGGCATTGAACTCCGCACCAACTCCGAGCAGGCCCAAAAGGATCCCAACAACAACGCCACCCTGGCCGCCTACTACAACAATCTTGCCGAGACCAATGCCAAGTCCAACAAGATTGATGATGCCGTCGCCAACTACGCCAAGGCTGCTCAGCTCGACCCTGCCAAAGCTGGACAATACTTGTTCAATACCGGCGCAGTTCTCACCAACGCGGGCAAGGTCGACGATGCCATCGTAGCCTTCGATAAGGTGATTGCCGCCGATCCCACCAAAGCCGAAGCCTACTACTGGAAGGGCGTGAACCTCATCGGCAAGGCCACTCTGAAAGGCGACAAGATGGTCGCACCGGAGGGCACAGCTGAGGCCTTCCAGAAGTATCTTGAACTCCAGCCCAACGGCGCGCTCGCTCAGCCCGCAAAAGACATGTTAGCCAGCATTGGCGCCAGCATCGAAACCACCTATGGCACCACCAAGAAAAAGCCGGTCAAGAAGTAACCCAAAACGCAACACTCCGGTCGATAAGCGAGTGCCCACTCATCGCGTACTTTGCGATGAGTGGGATTCCACAACGGTTGCCCTCCGACTACCTCGTGTGTGAATCCCCTGCTACTCAGTTACCGAGGTCTATGACCTACCTGTCCTTCGCACTCTCACCCAATCGCGCTACATTAATATCACTGTCTCCCCGCGCTTTGCGTTGTCTCCCCTGTGGTGCCAATTCGTCTGTTTGGGAGTGTGTGGAATGGCTGCTCCGGGGAATTCCCCGATTGCGATTGCCTTCGAAGGCCTCAGCGGCTCGGGTTCGATCCCGACCCCGGTTCTGCTCGCCGGCATGTTGCGCGCCTCGGAAAAAGTAAGCGACCTGATCCGGATCGCAGCCGACCTGATCGGCACGAACAAGCAAGCCATCCATACCCTTCGGGAACAGGGTTCCTGCGACGTCTCTTACGGATTGCCCGGCATGGCGCGTTTCCGCGTCAACGTCTTCATCCAGCGCGGCAGTTGCGCCATCGTCATGCGTGTGATCCCCACCGTCATCCCGACCTTCGGCTCCCTTCACCTTCCCGCACAGCTGGAAGACGCTGCCCAAGTGCGCAACGGGATCATTCTCGTCACCGGCGGCAGTGGATCCGGCAAATCGTCGACTCTGGCGGCTCTCATCGACCGCGTCAACAGCCAGCACTGCTATCACATTCTCACAGTCGAAGATCCCATCGAGTTCCTGCACAACCACAAGAAATCCACCGTGCATCAGCGCGAGTTGCACAGTGACGCGCCCAACTTCACGCTTGCGCTGCGCGCCGCCCTGCGGCAGGCGCCGCGCGTCATCATGGTCGGCGAGATCCGCGATCGCGAGACCCTCGAAATTCTTTTGGAAGCCGCCGAAAACGGCCATCTCATTCTCTCCAGCATGAACACCGTCGATGCCTCCAAAACCGTCGAGCGCATCATCGCGGCCTTCAGCGCGGCCGAACAACAGGCGGTGAGAGAACGTCTCGCCAAGACTTTCCGCTACATCATTGCCCAAAGACTGATTCCGCGCACCGATGGCGGAGAGCGCATTGCAGTGGTCGAAATTCTGAAATCGAACTCCCGCACCCGCGACTGCGTCGAACAGGGTGAGCGTGCCGGCCGCACACTGCTCGACTCCATCAAGGCCAGCGAGAGCGAAGGCATGCAGCACTTCGACGGCGAAATCGCCAAACTTGTCCGCTCCGGGCTGGTCGATCTCGAAACCGGCCTCTGCTTCGCCAGCAACGCCACCGTGCTCGGCCAGGAACTCGCCCGAAACTGAGCCCAGGGAGAGCCCAGGGCACGAGTTGTCCGGTCTAAGCGGGCGCAGTGCCAGACCTGACCTGGTACAGTTCCATGCCCTATTTCGGTGTGACATTCGACAAGCGAGCGGAGCACCCGCGGACTTCCACGATTCAGAGACCGTGTTCTTTGTTGAAGTCTCACGCGGTATGATCCCTGCATGTCTTCGGCAAGCGTCGTGAGCTTTGAAGAGGCAAGGCACATTGTTGAGCACCATGCTCAGAAAGTCGGTCCCGGGGAAGTCGAGAGAGTGGATCTTCTCGCGGCGCCGGGGCGGGTGCTGGCTGAGCCGATCCTGGCGGATCGCGACTTCCCTCCGTTTCCGCGCGCGACGCGCGACGGCTATGCCATTTGCACCGCAGACCTGGTGCAGGTTCCCAAACGGCTCGAACTGGCCGGCGAAATCCGGGCCGGCGATTGGCCTGAGCCTGGAACGTGCAACGTGGGTCGCGGGCAAGCGGTCTCGATCATGACCGGCGCGCCGCTGCCTGCGGGTGCGGATGCGGTTGTGATGGTCGAATACACGGCAGAGGTCGGAAAGTCAGTCGAGATTCAACGCAGCGTGAAGAGCGGCGAGAATTTCGTTCCACGCGGGGCTGAAGCACGCCAGGGCCAGCTGCTCGTCGACCGCGGAACGAGACTGGACCATGCGGCCATCGCCCTCGCAGCGTCGGTGGGCGCGAGCAAGCTGCCGGTATTCCGAAAGCCGCAAGTGGCAGTGCTTTCAACCGGAGACGAAGTCGTTGAAATGGGCGCGATGCCCGGCCCCGCACAGATTCGGAATTCAAATACCTATTCGCTGGCCGCGCAGATCGTGCAAGCAGGCGCCGAAGCTGTGCGGCTCCCGATTGCGCCCGATGAGCCTGCACGGCTGCGGGCGCTGATGGAAGAAGGTTTCGCCTGCGACCTGCTTCTGCTGACCGGCGGAGTCTCGATGGGCAAGTACGACCTGGTCGAGCAGGTCCTAGCCGGGTTGAAAGCAGAGTTCTATTTCACAGGCGTAAAGATTCAGCCCGGCAAACCGATAGTATTTGGTTCGGGTGGCGCGGACACTCCTGTCCGCGTGTCAGCAGCGAGTCCGCAGTCAGCGCGGGCAGGAATGCCCGCGCCACACAAGAAATACTTTTTCGGCCTGCCCGGCAATCCAGTTTCAACGATGGTGGCGTTCAAACTGTTTGCACAGCCGATGATCGCCGCTCTGGCTGGCATGATGCCGCAGCCGCTGGTTTTTCTGAAGGCTCGGTTGAGATCCGAGATCCGCACGAAGACCGGGCTGAAGCGGTTTCTGCCAGCCGTACTTTCCGGAGAGTTTGAGAACGCAGAAGTCGAACTGGCCGCCTGGCAAGGTTCTGGAGACATCGCTGCTCTGGCTCGCTCCAACTGTTTTGTGGTGATTCCGCCCGACCGCGAACAGATCGCGTCGGGAGAGTGGGTTTCGTTGTTGACCGCATGAAGATGCAGCACAGCGAGCGAATGCGTTACCCTGTTTTTGATGCCGAAAAAGCTTTCTCACTTCGATGCGCAAGGCCGAGCACGCATGGTAGACGTGTCCGCCAAGGCATCGACCGTGCGGGAGGCGGAGGCGAGCGCATTTGTCCGGATGAAGCCGAAAGTGTTGCGCGCGCTGCCGAAGAATCCCAAGGGAGATCCGCTGGAAGTGGCGCGCACGGCGGGCATCATGGCCGCGAAGCGCACCTCGGATCTGATTCCTATGTGTCATCCCCTGCCGCTTTCGCACATTGCTGTGACCTTGCGCGTGTGCGAGAATGGCGTTTCTATTGCCTCAAAAGTGAAGACCATCGCCGAGACGGGCGTCGAAATGGAAGCGCTGGTCGCAGCCAGCGTCGCGGCCCTGACCGTCTACGACATGTGCAAAGCGCTCGATAAGGGCATCGAAATCCGGGAAGTCGTGCTGGAGCGGAAATCCGGGGGCAAGAGCGGAGACTACCGGAGAAACGGCAAACGCAAATCGCGTCCCGTAGCCGATCAAGAATGAGCAGCAACGTCAAAATCCTGCTGGTGGACGACAACCCGATGGTGCTCGGGATGCTGCGGCAATCTCTTTCCGCGCTGGCCGAAGTCTCCACCGCCACTGACGCAGCGGACGCCCTGCTGAAAGCGGTGGATGAACTTCCCGACCTGCTGATCAGCGATTTCCGCATGCCCGGAATGGATGGGCGGCAACTTCTGGACAAGCTGAAGAGCCGCCCGGCAACGGCTGGAATCGCGGTCATCCTGATGGCCAGCAAGGCTGATTTGAGCGACCGGCTGTCACTTCAGGATCCGGTAGAGGATTACCTGGAGAAGCCTTTTTTCCTGAAGGACGCCACGCGGAAAATCAAGCGCGTGGTGGATCGGATCGCACTGGAGAAGTTGAGCAAGACTGCGTCGGATGGCGTGCTGCGCGGCAGCCTATCGCAGATGAACGTGATTGACCTGGTGCAGTCGCTCGAGATGGGACGCAAGAGCTGCCAACTCACCATGATCAACGGCAGTGAAAAGTGCGAGATGTATTTTGCGAGCGGACAAGTGAAGCACGCCACCTACGGCTCCATCAGCGGCGATGAAGCGGTGTTCAAGGTGCTGCGCTGGACCGACGGCAACTTCCAGATCAACTTCGAAGGAAAAACCACCCAGGAAACGACCACTCTGAACACGCAGGGCCTGCTGATGGAAGGGTTGCGCTTGCTGGACGAGTCCCAGCGCGATGCGGCCGAGGGAGAAGATGTCCTCCTCGACACCTGACCGGATCCCAACCGCGGTGTTGACGGTGAGTGATTCCTGTTCGCGCGGCGAAAAGAGTGATCTCAGCGGGCCGGCCGTTGCCGAAGCTCTTCGACGGCGCAATTTTCAAGTGCTCGTGCGCAGCGTCGTCCCCGACGAAAAGAACGCCATCGAGGAAAAACTGATTGAGTTGTGCCGCTCGGCGCAGCTGGTCGTGACAACGGGCGGAACGGGAATCGCTCCGCGCGACGTGACACCGGAGGCTACGCGCGCGGTATGCGATCGCTTCGTCGACGGGATCGCGGAGCAGATGCGCGCGAACGGGATCCGCAAGACTCGCTTCGCTGCGCTCAGCCGTGCCGTTTGCGGTATTCGGGGAACGAGCCTGATTCTGAATCTTCCCGGTAGTCCTGCCGGCGCGGTGGAGTCGCTCGAGGCGGTGGTTGATTTGCTCCCACATGCGCTAGATCTGCTGGAGGGGAAGACGGGACATGAGTAGTGTAGTGTGGTGTGGCGCGGACACTCCTGTCCGCGCGGGGAGCCAGCGCACTGCAAACACGCGGACGGGAGTGTCCGCGCTACACAACCACGATCGCGTAAACTTCTAGTGCGCTCTTGAACAAGATCAAACATCTTCTGCACTCCTATAGCGAGTGGATTAAAGCCGTTCTGGCTCCGCTTGGGCCCTGGGGGATGCTTGCGTTTGCGGCCGTCGATGGTTCGTTCATGGGCCTGCCGCTGGATGCGATTTTTGTGGGCTACGTGTACCACGATCGCTCGCGCTTCTGGCTTTACATTCTGCTCGGCGCAACAGGGTCGGCCCTGGGAAGCATTGTTCTGTACGTGATCGGGTATACGGGCGGAGAAGTGCTGCTGCGCAAGCGGCTATCGCCGGAGCGGTTCGAGAAGATCCACGCCTCCTTCGACAAACATGAATTCTGGGCGCTGATGTTTCCGGCCATGTTGCCGCCTCCGACCCCATTCAAGATTGTGGTGCTGGCCGCGGCGGCGTTTGAGATGCGGTTTACACACTTTCTGCTGGCGATTTTTGCCGGGCGGTTTGTGCGCTTCTTGATCGAGGCGCTGCTGACGCTGGCGTTTGGTCCGCAGATCGTGGGGTTGGTGGGCGGTCTGTTCAGGCATCACCTGAAGTGGATTCTGGCTGGCGTGGCGCTGCTGGCGGTAGTATGGCTGATCTGGTGGCGCCGGAGGAAGCCAGCGGCCAACTCTACCAACAAGAACGCAGCGGAGGAGGACGATCCCGCGCTGCGCTCTAAACAGACTTTGATCAGCTAGCTATGCTGCGGTCGGATTGCTGTGGGTTCGGTCCATCCAGCGGGCGATGGCGCTGGCGGCCACGGGCAGTCCGAACACGGCCGCGGTAAAGAGTATGTCCCCTTTCAGTCCGCGGCGGAAGAACGGCAGGGCTGCGGCGTAGCACGTCATCAGGCCGGACAGAGTCTTGGGATACATATTCCAGCTGGCCCAGACCGCGAGATTACTCACCACAAAAAATGAGAGGGAGCCGGCGAGCGCCGAGGCTCCCACGCGCAGCAGAGACGTATTCTCGCGCAGGTTGGTGCCGAGCCACAGGATGGCCGCGTACCAGGCCCAGGTGACGAAATGATCCCACGAGAAGGGATAGGCGTAGACGAGTTTGGTCAGCACGACATCAGAAGCGGCGAGCAGAGCGAGCGGCACCCAGATCTGGCGGCGTGAACCGCGGGCGCCGAAATAGAGCAGGGCGGCCATGACCGGAGTGAAGGCCAGAGGATGGGGCATGAACCGAACCGCGACTGCCAAGAGGACAACTAGGTAAGCCAGCATGATCACCTCGTAACTGCGGGAATTAGAATTGTGGCGCGTGGGGGTATCGCTGGTCAAGCGAACACGAACGTAAATTGCTCACGGTTGGGGACGGGGTCCCTGGAGGCCAAGGGTGGAGATTCCGGCTGGCAGAAGCGCGGTGCGCGGCACAATCCTCAGGAGGTTGCGACGAATCGCTGCGTCCGTTGCAATCCTGTTCGTGCTGGCGCTCGGAGCGGCGCTGCTCAATAACAATGTCTCGATCCCGCGGCCTTCCCGAGCGGAATTCGTTGGGAACCTCGATCAGACGCTTGCGCGCAGCACGAACTGGGCGCTCAGGCAGTATCAGCAAATAGGAAGCGGCTCCACGCCCGAAGGCCGTTCTCTTCTATCCAACTCCGCGACCGCCCACATGGTGGTCGACTGTGCCTCGCTTTCTAGTGAGCCACGCATGAAGGCACTCGGGTCCAGTTTCGTTGACGCCTGGAAGGTCGAAGCGAATGTCTTGGGCAAGGTGGTCGATCCCGCGATGCCGACAAATGCCCCGAGCGAGCGGGAACTGCGTAGTCTCGAGGAGTACCAACGTTGGATCCTGCACGGAGCCGCGCCGAATGATGTCCCGCTATCACCCAAAGAACTGGAGCACATGTTCTCTCCGGACAAGTATCGAACGGGAAAAGCGACGCATCAATTGTTCGCCCTGTACTTCTACCGAAAATCCCAAGGCCCCACGCCTGAGTTAAATCGCCTGATGCAAAAGATCGAGGAGCGAATTGCCTGGGAAGCTGCTGTCGACTTTCGCGTGACGGACCTCTACCTGCAGCGGCTCGCATTTCTGCTGGCAGCCGGCAGGCCCGATCTGGTCCGGCCCCGCTGGGTCGAAAGGGCCTTTGCCGCGCAGCAGATCGACGGGGGTTGGCTAGAAAGCTGGCACGGTTGGACTCGAACGCCTTACCGTTTCTCTTTTGGCGATGAGTTGTCGAACGCCCACTCGACCGCGCAGGGGATGTGGATCGCGTACATGCTGAAGCATCGCTATCCGGAATGGATCGATAAGAACTACAAGTGAGCCGAGCCCCGCGGGCCAGGCAGTGCAATCTATTGCTCTCCCTTGGTTGCAGCACTCGTGGCCCTAATCCCAAATCGCTGCCCCACAGCGTGCAGGTCCCGATCCAGAAACACCATCGCGCCCAGCGTGGAACGGGCGTCGCGGCCGGGGTAGGCGTAGCGGAGATCGCGGAAGCGGACAACATAGGCGGCGCGGGCGTTTTCTAACTGCTCGGTTTCTGTGATGGGATATTGCGCCCAGCTTAAATACACCTGGCCGAGATAAGTCTTCTTGGCAGCCAGCGTGACGGGCGTTTCCTCGGGCTTGTACAGGATTTGCATCCTTCCTTCGGGATCGAACTCGGGGGCCAGCGAGTCGACGTTCGCGGTGGCAAAGAAAGCGGGCGTTTCCACTACGCCATGCCAGCGAAAGGGGTTGACCCAGTATGGGTACGCGGCAACTCGAACCGGATCGGTTCCCTGATAAATCCGCGACTGGAGCTCGGCGACGGCGCGGCGATGTTCGTAGTCGCGAACTCCCCAGCAGGCGCACACGGCCAGCAGTGCCACCGCCGCCGCCAGTCGTCCCTGCGGGCCTTTGCGGCGGGCTCCGATTTCTTCGTTAATCAGCGAAAACAGGCCCGGCAGGATGAGGCCGAGGATGAGAAACACGAGGATCACGGGCTCGACGATGAAAACGATGTCCCAGGAATACCAGCGTTCGGAGAACGGCCAGAAGGGACGCACGCCGTAGTTGTTGGTGAAGTCGAGCAGGATGTGGCTGACGCCGGCCAGGCACGCGTAGGCGAACAGCAATCCCCATCGCGGGGGAAGGTTGGGGTCGCGTGTTTTGCGCCCGCGCAGTCGCCAGATCAAGTACATGAATCCGACGACGGCTGCTGCGATCAGTGGGAGGCCGAGGAACGAGTGGGTGAATCCGCGGTGATGATTTAATCCGAACGCAGAGCCCCAGAAGCGGCTGATGACATCGAGGTCGGGGGCCTCGGCGGCGAGGGTCAGCGTGGCGGTGGCGAGCGCAGTTTTGCGGTTCAGGCCGGCACGGCCCATGGCGGCGCCCAATAGGAAGTGGGTGACGGGTTCCAAGCAAACTCCAGGTCAAGAGTGTATTGCACAGCGGAGACGGGGCCAGCCCCGTCTCTACGACACGGTCACACGGGTACCACCAGGGACAGGGCATCGGGCTGCATCGTCATTCGTACGGGAAGGCGGCCTAGTAACTCTCCGTCGGCTTCCACGTAGACTCGGTCTGCCTCAGCATTCTTCGATATTGATACCTGGCACAAAATTTCCGAGCAACTGACCAGGTCGATGCCTTCGATATTCCATTGGCGTCCAAGCAGGGCGCCGGTGACATAGCGCAAATAGGCGGTGCGGCTGGCGGTGCGGCACATAACGGCGCGGAGATCGGGGCAATCCAGGGAGGCTCCGGGGACGAGTTCCCGCAGGATATTGCCAAAGAAACGGATGCGGACCGCGAGCAATTCGGTAAGCGTCGCCTGCTGTTTCGTGCCGCTGCCGTTGGCATATTCGACTTCGAATTTCCGCATGCGATGGGTAGCCCACAAGTTCCAGGCTTTCAGATAATAGGCGGCCATGCCCGTCTGTTGCTTCAGATCCCGATTCAGCTTGTAGAAGAGGTGCGCGTCGACGCCAATGCCGGCTGCGACCGTGAAGTAACGCGTCGCGGACTGGCCGGAAAAGTCCTGGTATTCAAGCCGCCCCAGAGGAATGCGCCGGATCTGGCCGTTCACGGCCACGCGGGCAGCTTCTGGAGGGTAAAGGGGAAGAGCGAGATCGTGCGCGAGCGCGTTCGCGGTGCCGAGCGGCAGGATCGCCAGGACGACATTCGTATTTGCAAGTCCCTGGATGATGTCGTGGATGGTGCCATCGCCGCCACAGGCGAACACGGTGTCGCTGCCCGCGGCCACGGCGCAGCGGGCGTGGTCGGTCGCTTCCTGGCTGGAGCGGCAAACTGTCAGTTCAGTCCGAACCCCGGCGGATTGAATGATGCCCATTGCCTGGGCCAGCTCCGCGTCGCGCCGACGACGGCCAGAGTTGGGATTGAAGAGGATGGTGGCTTTGCGCATACGGCTCCCCGATTCGAGTTTAGCAGTCTGGGCGAGAGCGGAAGGTATCTTCACCTGTGTACGGGCTAGTCGTGGTGATCGCCGCGCGTCCCAGCCACGGAGAAGAACGTAGGGGTCCTTCGACTCCGCAGAAACTTCACTTCGTGAGGTTCCTGCTCCGCTCAGGATGACAGAGTTATAAATGTTTGCGGTTGTAGCGGGGACCGTGCACAGGTGGTTGCGTGCGCGAGCCGTTCTGCACTAAGCTTGCGCCAAAGTTTTGGGGTGTGTCTTTCCTTGTAAGGGGCTCGTCGTAATTCATTTCAGAGGAGGGTTTGTATGAAACTGCTGACCGCCGCTTGGGTGGGGCTGTGCCTCACGATTTCCGTCGTCGCTCAGAATCACACCATGGAAGCACCCAAGCCCGTCACCATGATGACTGGGCTGGGTGACTTGCATCATCCGGTCTCGACCAAGAATGCGGAAGCGCAACAGTTCTTTGATCAAGGACTGCGGCTGATTTACGCCTTCAACCATGACGAAGCTGCGCGGTCGTTCCAGAAAGCATCGGAACTGGATCCGAAGCTGGCGATGGCGTATTGGGGGGTCGCGGAAGCCGTCGGTCCGAATTACAACGATTCGGCGAGCGAAGATCGATTCAAACAGGCGCACGAGGCGATCCAGAAAGCCGTGGACCTCGGCAGCGGCGCCGGCGACAGCGAGCGCGCCTACATCGCAGCCATGGCGAAGCGGTTCCCGGCCGATCCCAAGGCGGACCTGCGCAAAGCCGCGGAAGACTATCGCGATGCCATGCGCGAGGTGGTGAAGAATTTTCCGGACGATCTCGATGCCGCGACTTTGTTTGCGGAGGCGGGGATGAATTTGCACCCGTGGGGGCTGTGGCATCCCGATGGGACGCCTGAGGCGGGCACGGAAGAGATTGTCGCGACTCTGGAATCGGTGATAAAGCGGGACCCCAATCACCTGGGCGCGATTCACTACTACATCCATGCGGTGGAAGCGTCGAACTCGCCGGAGCGAGCGTTGGCCGGGGCGAACCGATTGGCCGCCTTGGCGCCTGCGGCGGGACACATCGTGCACATGCCGGCACACGTTTACATACGGACCGGGGACTATGCGTTGGCGGTGAAGACAAATCAGGAAGCGGCAGCGGCCGATCGCGCGTACATCAAGAGTAGTGGCGTGCAGGGCATCTATCCAATGATGTACTACAGCCACAACCTGCATTTCATCGCGATGTGTTCGGCAATGACGGGCGACTATGCCGAAGCGAAAAAAGCGGGAGACATGCTGGCCGCTCACGTTGGTCCAGCGGTGAAGGACATGCCGCCGCTGGAGGGCTTCATGACCATTCCGATGGCGGTGGCCGTGCGCTTCCACAAGTGGGACGAGATTCTGGCGATGAAGGCGCCCGATCCGGAGATGAAGACGACGGTGGGCTTCTGGCATTTTGCGCGCGGGATGGCGCTGGCGGGAAAGGGCAAGGCCAGCGAGGCAGAAGCGGAATACAGGATTGTGTCCGAGGCTGAGAAAGCTACGCCGCCGGATGCGATCTTCAATATGCCCATTAACAACAAGACCAAGGACATTCTAAAGATTGCGGAGAACGTGCTTGGGGCACAAGTCGCGCTGGCAAAGAAAGATAACGCTGCCGCAGTGGGCCTGCTGCGCGACGCCGTGGCTGTGCAGGACACGCTGCTCTACGGTGAGCCTCCGGATTGGTTTTTTCCGGTGCGCGAGTCGCTGGGCGGAGTGCTGCTGCTGAGCGGGGACGCCAAGGGAGCGGAGCAAGTGTTTCGGGAGGATCTGGCAAGAAATCTCCGGAACCCACGGTCGTTGTTTGGACTGCATCGGGCGCTCAAGGCGCAGGAACGGAATTCTGATGCCTGGTTTGTGGAGAAAGAGTTTCGCAAGGCGTGGAAGGGCGGGGATGAGTTAAGGGTGGAGGATCTGGTATAGGAGTCTGGGACGGCACGCATGAACAACGCTGCGCCGTCCCTCCCGGACTTGTATCGTTGCTCCCACTTCACCCCACGCTAGCGCGTGGCTTTTCTCAGACGCATCTCATCACTGACGGGCGTCAACCGATCGGTTCCGGCGATGGCGGCAGCGGGGGTGGCTCGGGCGGCGGAGACTCTGGAGGTGCGGTGGATCCCAGCGCCGCCGGGGGTGGTACCGGATGGAGGAGCGCGTCAAGATTCGGATATCTGGAGGCGAAGAAATAGATCGAATACGCCGGGAAGAACACCGTGGCCGGGACGCTGACGAGCGCAATTAAGTAAATCAAGATCAGCAGGAGGATGGACCCCAAGATCACTGCCAGGCTGATGGTCGTGACGGTCCATCCCAGCCCAACTACTTTACCCACCAACACGAGGATGACGGCGGGAACGACGATAACAACGATCGGAACGATTGCGGCGATGCCGAACAGGATTCCGGCCGCGATCGAGAGCACGAGCTTCAGCAAGAGGTAAACGACGTACTTTCCTGGCTCCGGACGTATCATCGCCAGCAAGCGGCTCCAGCCATCGGCGAAGTCCAAGCCTTCCAGCGCCATGATGGGCACTAGAAAATCCCTGGCCAGTACCTGCACGGCGACGGCTACCAGTACCAAAACAATCGCCAGCCCAACCAGCAGGATCAATCCGGCAATGAAGGGCCCCGTGTGCTGCCCGGGATTTGCCAGCCATCCGGCGGCGATAGCCACGGCCAGCGGAATGCCAATCAGGATGCCGAGAAACAGCCACGTTGAAATCAGAAACACGAGCTGCCAGAGAAAGAAGCCCCTACCGGCGCGGTGCCAGCGCTGCCATCCCTCGCCGATCGAGCACTGCTTCTTCAGGACGGATTCAAACAGGATGAACCGGAAGACACTGCTGATATACAAGAAAACGAAGAACAGAATGACCGCCAAGATGAGAACGGCCACGATCAATCCCGCAAACTGCGCGATGCGTGCGGGGTCGATGTGCGGGAAAAATGGAAGAGCCAAAAAGCCGTGTCCGTCACTTCGCGGCCGGGAGATCGGCACGTTGAAGCTCGGGAAACTGCCGCCGCATCCTCCTGAATGCAGTTCCGCTGCCAGAATTCCGACCAGCGCCAGACGCGACCACTGCCCCCAGCGAAAGTGGGTGAACAGTTGCTCTCTGGCGTGCTGTATCGCGGGCTGGACACAATCAATGGCGGAGGTTGGCACGGTGGAACCTCGTTTCGAACACTTGCACCCTAAAGGCGTAGTGACCGATGGGTCAAGCAGGAACTTCAGCGGGCGGCGGGATCGGAATGTCCCGAAGCTGGCTGAGCCAAGTGCCAAACTCGCGCAGAGCCAGGTCGCATTGCAGGCGATGGCGCTCCTTGCGGTCACGAATCCGCGTTGCCAGCGCGGGCAGCAGATCGAAAGTGATGTTGGCGGGCTGGAAGTTCTTCGGGTCGGCTTGCGTGATGTAGTGGATGAGACTTCCGAATGCCGTTGCGCGGGGCGGGGGTACGGGCTCGCCGCCGGCCGCGAGTGCCGCCGCATGGACGCCCGCCATCAGTCCGGTGGCGATCGATTCGACGTAGCCTTCGACTCCGCAGATCTGGCCGGCGAAGAGGATGCGGGGATGCTGCTTCATTTGCAGCGTTGCCGTGAGGAGGGTGGGAGCGTTGATGTAGGTGTTGCGGTGAATCTGTCCGTAGCGCAGGAAGCGGGCGTTTTCGAGGCCGGGGATCAGACGGAGCACGCGCCCTTGCTCGCCGAATTTGAGGTGATTCTGGAAGCCGACGAGGTTGTAGGAGTCGGCACGCAGGTTCTCCTGGCGAAGCTGGACGACGGCGTAGGGCATCTTTCCGGTACGCGGGTCTTTGAGGCCCACCGGTTTCATCGGCCCGAAGCGCAACGTGTCGCGGCCGCGGCGAGCGATCTCTTCGATGGGGAGGCATCCTTCGAAGTAGTTCAGTTTCTCCCAGTCTGTTTCTTCCACCGACTGCGCGGCAAGCAGGGCATCGTAGAACGCGTCGTACTCTTCCTTGGACATGGGGCAGTTGATGTAGTCGGCTGAGCCCTTGTCATAGCGGGCGGCCATGTAAACACGGGCCATGTCGATGGAGTCGGATTCGACGATGGGGCTGATGGAATCGTAGAAATACAGGTTGTGTGGCGCGGGCACTCTTGCCCGCGAAGGGTCTGAAGCGCTATCTCCGTGTGGTGTGGGAGAAGAGCTCAACCGCTGGATCTCGGTCGACAGTGCGTCCGAGGTGAGCGGGCCAGTCGCAATCACCGTGATCTGGCCGTCTTCGATCTGCGCTACTTCTTCCCGCCGGACGGTGATCAGAGGCTCGCGAGCGATTGCCTCCGTCACTTTCCTGGAAAATTCAGCTCTGTCTACCGCCAGCGCGTGGCCAGCGGGCACTGAGGTCGCGCGCGCGATTTCCAGCAGCAGCGATCCCGCTTGCCGCATTTCTTCCTTCAGCAACCAGGGCGCGGTGTTTTCGCTGTCGGATTTGAGGGAGTTCGAGCAAACGAGTTCCGCAAAGTCGGCGGTCTGATGGGCGGGAGTCGTCCGCACGGGGCGCATCTCGAACAAATCGACGGGGATTCCGCGGCGCGTACACTGCCACGCTGCCTCCGATCCGGCCAAACCCGCGCCAATGACATGAACTCTACCCATGCAACTAAATAGACTCCGCTGAATCTAGTTATTATAAGTGCCCAGCAAGGAGGCGATTGGATGGCACGTATCAGCTTGATTGAACCAGAGCACGCCAGCCCGGAAGTGAAAGAAATCTACGACGGAAAGCTCAAAGGCAAGCCCGGCAGCATCCAGAAGGCGCTGGCTCACCGCCCGGCAATGCTCAGTAATTTTCTGGCATTCTATGCCACCGTCGGTCGTTCGCTCGACCGCAAGCTGTACGAGGCGGTTTATCTTCGTATCTCGCTAATCAACAAATGCCACTACTGCACCCAGCATCACATCCAGTCCGGCAAACGTGGCGGACTGACGCTGGATGAGATGAGATTGCTTAAGGATGGAAATTACTCGTCTTTCGGGGAGAAAGAGCGCACTGCGCTTCGCTATACCGAGAAGCTCACACGCACGCCCGACGGTGCCAGTGATGCCGACTTCGGGGAGTTGAGGAAGCATTTCTCCGATGAGCAGATCGTTGACCTGCACATGCTGATTGGGCTGGCGAACTTAACGAATCGGGTTACGGGGCCGCTGAAGTTGGAAGTGGAGTTCCCGGAAGAAAAAATCTAGCGGCTCGTCAAGAGTGAAAATTCGCTCTTCAGCTCACAACTTGCCAGATTTTGTCATCCCGAGCGAAGCGAGGGATCTGCAGTTCGCCGCAAGATGCAGATCCCTCGCTTCGCTCGGGATGACAATTCAGAAAGTTGTTTTTAGTTCTGCAATCTGACTTCTAACTTCTGTAATCAAAGAATCATCCGCTCGTCCCCTACCCGGCGTGTTACGCGCTCCCGGTCCAAATATTCGAGCAGGGGGATTGCGTATTTGCGGCTGACTCCGGTCAGATCTTTGAAGCGGGCTACGTCGATTTTTGGCGTTGTGCTCTTGAGGGCGCTTACTCTCTGGCGAAGATCGGTGAGCGCGCTTTGGTGAAAGACGAGTTCTTCGGAAATCTTGAGCAGAACTTTGTCGCGGAGTAGCAGTGTCACAATCTTCTGGGCCCGCAGTTTATCTACTTTCAGCCCTGCCAACACTTCTTTCAGCGACGGCACTTTCAACCCTGCGGAAGCGAAGGCCTGCTCGATGATCTTCTTTGATTCGGACTCCTCGTCTTTCATGACTACACCGCGGCCGGGGATGCGGGCTTGTTCTCCGGCAATCTCGAGCTTCTTTTCTTCGGCCAGTTTGGCGAGCACCGCGTGGAAAACGTCCGGGCCGAGGTTGGTGCGGTCACGCAACTCTTCCTTGCTGATGGCGGAAACGAGGGGGTTCGCATCGTGAAATGCTGTGACGGTTTTCACAACGTCGGCTTTGGCCTCGGCAAATGCGTTCTGGGAAATGAGGACCTGATTGCACCCCAGGAGCCCGGCTTGTGCGGCCAGTTTTTCGGCATCGTTCTGCCTCAGATTCATCTCGGTGGGTAGATCCTGCAAGGGCAACCCGGCCGCGCCGCGCCTTGCTACGCGTGCGGAGAGCACCTCTTGCGGAGAGCCTTCCCTCGTGATTTGTAGAAAGGCGGCAGCCTGTTCCGGCGAGCGTTTACGGATCGGAGGAACAGCGTCGAGAACAATTCCGCCCCCGATGGTGACGACGGGGGAAAACTGGCGCAGGATGAAACGGTCGCCCGGGAGAAGCAGCGCAGGTGCAGCCAATCGTAATTGCGCGAACGCCTCTTCGCCTGGCTTCTGCTGCTTTGTTCCATACAGCCGCGCTTCGGCGATCGTCTCCATCGTGTAGGCGTGGAAGTGAACACGGGCTCCTTCTTTGAGCGGCTTGGCGGTGGGGAGGAGAGAAAGCAGCGCATCGACGCGCGTGGTGGAATGGAAAGTGTCGATGTTCGCCAACGTCATCCCGCGCGCCAAGTCTTCGGTCGACACTCCAGCAAGGTTCAACGCGGTGCGTTGTCCGGCCGTGGCCTGTTCGGACGATGAGCCATGCACTTGCACACCGCGTACCCGGACGCGCTTGCCGCCGGGGAAAACTTCGAGTTCTTCTTCCTTGCGGATGGTTCCGGATACCAGTGTTCCGGTTACAACGGTCCCGAACCCTTTCATGGTGAAGACACGGTCGATCGGAAGCCGGGCAAGGCCGGTCGAATCTTTGGCAGTGGCCTCGGACGCGATCTTCGCGAGGGCTGTCCTTACTTCATCGAGGCCGGCGCCGGTCAGGGAACTGGCGGCTACGATCGGCGAGTTGGCGGGGTCGAGAAATGAGCCGCGCAAGAAGTCTTCCACTTCCAGGCGCACGACTTCGAGTGTGTCACGATCCACCGCGTCGGATTTGGTCAGGACAGTCATCCCGCGCCGGACCGCGAGCATGCGGCAGATGTCGAAGTGTTCGCGGGTCTGCGGCTTGATGCCTTCATCGGCGGCGATGACGAGCACCACCAGGTCGATGCCACCGACCCCTGCGAGCATGTTGCGCACGAAGCGCTCGTGCCCGGGGACATCGACAAATCCGAGGCGCAAGGTTTCGCCATTGGGCGCGGGCAATTCGAGGTGGGCAAATCCGATGTCGATGGTGATGCCGCGGCGTTTTTCTTCTTCGAGGCGGTCGGCATCGATGCCGGTCAGGGCTTTGACGAGTGCAGTTTTGCCGTGATCAATGTGTCCGGCGGTGCCGACGATGACCGACTTCATGCGGAAACAGTATAGCGGTCGAGAACAGCCACTCTGGTCCGTGCGGAGCATACTGGCGCGATACTGCAGGGGAGAACATCGGCTTTCGCGGGCAGAAATGCCCGCGCCACGAATAAGCATGCGAAAAGTCGGTTGAGATGCGAAAATAGAAATTCCCCATCATGACCACCACCGCGATACCTGTCATTACACCCGAGATGATCCGGGAGCACGGGCTCACGCCTGACGAATTCGAGAAGATCAAACAGCTGCTGGGGGGACGTGAACCCACGCGGACAGAACTCGGCATTTTCAGCGTGATGTGGAGCGAGCACTGCTCGTACAAGTCGTCGCGCGTGCACCTGAAGCGCTTGCCGACGCGCAGCAAGCTGGTGGTGCAGGGACCAGGCGAGAATGCCGGCATTATCGACATCGGTGACGGCTGGGCCTGTGCGTTCAAGATCGAGTCGCATAATCATCCGTCGTTTATTGAGCCGTTTCAGGGGGCGGCGACGGGGGTGGGTGGGATTTTGCGCGACATTTTCACGATGGGCGCGCGGCCGGTAGCCGTGATGGACTCGCTGCGGTTTGGGCCGATCGAAGCTGCCAAAAGCGCGGACAAGAGTGCCCGCGCTACACAGGCTGAGATCCACAAGAACCATTCCGTGATGGAAGGCGTCGTCTCGGGCGTGGCCTCGTACGGAAACTGCTTTGGCGTGCCTAACCTGGGCGGAGAAGTGAAGTTTGAGCCTTGCTATTCGGGCAATCCGCTGGTGAATGCATTCGCCCTTGGGCTGGTGCGCCGCGATCAGATTTTCTACGCACGGGCGGCGGGCGAGGGCAATCCCGTGATCTACGTTGGCGCCAAGACCGGACGCGATGGCATCCACGGCGCCACCATGGCGAGCGAGGAATTCAGCGAGGGATCGGAAGCGAAGCGGCCCAATGTTCAGGTCGGCGATCCCTTCCTCGAAAAGCTATTGCTCGAGGCCTGTCTCGAGGCGATGCAGACGGGCGCGATCGTTGGCATTCAGGACATGGGCGCAGCCGGTCTTACCTGTTCCACCTGCGAGATGGGCGGGCGCGGCGGCACCGGGATCGAGATCGAGCTCGACCGCGTTCCACAACGCGAAACCGGCATGACTCCGTACGAAATCATGCTGAGCGAATCGCAGGAGCGGATGCTGCTGGTTGCGCAGAAGGGCCGCGAAGAGGAAGTCTTTCGCGTGTTTCAGAAGTGGGGACTGGACGCGGTCGAGGTTGGACGCGTCACGCGCGATGCCAAGATGCGCGTGCTCGAGCACGGGAAAGTCGTCGCGGAGATTCCGAACTCCGCGCTCACCGACGATGCGCCGGTGTATAAGCGTCCGCTGGCGCGCTGGGAGCCGCCGGTGGAGCGAGACATGCCCGAGCACATTCAACTCGCCGAAAGCGGCGATTTCACCGGGCAGCTCAAACAGTTGCTGGCCAGCTCGAATATCTGTTCGAAGCGCTGGGTGTGGCAGCAGTACGACCACATGGTGCAAACCAACACCGTCGAAGCGCCGGGCGCGGGCGATGCGGGCGTGATCCGCATCAAAGGCCTTGATCGCGGACTCGCCATGGCGCTCGACGGCAACGGACGGTGGTGCTATCTCGATCCTCGGCTGGGCGCGATGCATGCGGTCGCGGAAGCGGCTCGCAAGGTGGCTTGCGCCGGGGCGACTCCGGTGGGCGCGACCAACTGCTTGAATTTCGGCAATCCAGAAAAGCCACATATCATGTGGCAGTTCTCGCAGGTCATTGACGGCATGACGAAGGCTTGCGAGGAACTCGACACTCCCATCACGGGCGGCAACGTGAGTTTCTACAATGAGACTCTGGGTGAGGGAATTTATCCGACGCCGGTCATTGGCGTGGTGGGCATTCTCGAAGACGTGCACAAGACTGCGAAGATGCACTTTGCGCGGCCTGGGCGAAAAATCATTCTGCTGCGGGCGAACGAGGCAGGCGATGCGGTGGACGTCGAGTCGGAGTTTGGTTCTTCTGAATATGCCAAAGAAGTCCTGGGCACGTTCTGGGGTTATCCGCCTCAGCTTGATCTGGAGAGGGAAGCCACGCTGCAGCGCGCGCTGGTGGCGATGATCCGGGCGGGGTTGGTCGAGTCGGCGCATGACTGCTCCGATGGCGGAGTCGCGGTGGCGCTGGCTGAATCGGCGCTGCCGGTTGGGGTTGGTTGCAAGGTTCATATCGCGGAGCAAGCCCTGCCACCTGAGTTCCTGCTTTTTGGAGAAGATGCCAGCCGTATCGTGCTGAGTTGCGATCCAATTCATCTGCCGAGCATCCAACAGATAGCGGTGGAGTACGGCGTCTTTGCGGATGGGCTGGGGGAAACGGGCACCGATAGGGTCGAAATCACCATGGAGGGTCAGTCGATGATTTCGACCAGCGTCGCCGAGTTGCGGGAAGCGTATGAGGGCGCGCTGGAGAGGGCGTTGCGGACTGAACCGAGCGTTGCCGCTGCGGACTGAGGTTGCCGAGCTTCGCCCGGCTGGACAGCCGAGGGCGGCCGTCCCTACGTGAGATAGGTTGGATTGAATAAGTGCTGAAGGCTAACTGCTAAATGCCGTCTTTCGATAAATTCCGCGAAGAGTGTGGCGTAGTCGCTATCCACGCGCACCCCGAGGCCGAGAAGCTCGCTTATCTCGGCTTGCATGCCCTGCAGCATCGTGGGCAGGAGTCGGCGGGCATCGTGACCTCAGACGGCGAGCGGCTGCGCGCTCACAAATCGATGGGGTCGGTGGCCGACATTTTCACCGAAGAAGTGCTGACGTCTTTGCGTGGCATTCTGGCAATCGGCCACACCCGGTATTCCACGGCGGGCGATTCGGCGCTGCTGAATGCGCAGCCCATCATGGTGCAGTCGAACAAAGGCGCGATCGCCATCGCGCACAATGGAAACCTGGTCAATGCGCAAGCGATTCGCGCAAAGCTGGAAGGCCAGGGCTCGATTTTTCAGACCAACAGCGATACCGAAGTTCTGGTTCACTTGATTGCGCTTTCCCGCGAGCAGACTTTGCCGGATGCGATCGCCGACGCCCTGCGCCGCGTGGAAGGTGCCTTTTCGCTGGTCATGATCAGCCGGGACCGCATCTTCGCCGCCCGCGATCCCCGTGGCTTCCGCCCGCTGGCCATGGGGCATATTGCCGCGCTCACGGGAGAGAAGAAGGATACGGTCGTTTTCGCCTCGGAAACTTGCGCCTTCGATCTGTTGGGGGCGACCTACGAGCGCGACGTCAAACCGGGCGAACTGGTCATTGTTGGACCGGAGGGCATCAGCTCGCGCTTTTATTCTCCGTCGCCGGCACAGTCGAGCTGCATCTTTGAGCACGTCTATTTTTCGCGTCCCGACAGTATTGTGTTCGGGCGGACGGTCGACCTGAGCCGCGACCTCATGGGACGCCAACTGGCGCGCGAAGCTCCGGTGGATGCCGACATCGTTGTGCCTGTCCCGGATTCCGGCAACACGGCCGCGATCGGATATTCGGCCGAGAGTGGCATTCCGTTCCGCCTGGCCCTGATCCGTAACCACTACGTTGGGCGCACCTTCATCGAGCCGCAGCAATCGGTACGCGACTTTGGCGTGAAGCTGAAGCTCAACGCCATTCGCAGCCTGCTCGAAGGCAAGCGAGTCGTCTTGCTTGACGATTCCATCGTGCGGGGAACCACCAGCAAGAAGATCGTACGGATGATCCGGAACGCGGGCGCAAAAGAAGTGCACATGCGGATCTCCTGCCCGCCCACGATCTCCCCCTGCTTCTACGGGGTTGACACTCCGTCAAAAAAGCAGTTGATCGCAGCCAACAAGTCGATTGACGAAATCCGCGACTACATCGGCGCCGACAGCCTTGCCTATCTCTCGCTGCAAGGTCTGAAGATCGCCTGCGGTGAGGGTGAAAAGACTAACTACTGCACGGCCTGCTACACCGGTCACTATCCAACCGGTTGGGTGGACGTGGACGAGATCCAGCCCGCCCAAGTTTCGGAATGACCCCTCAAATCAGTTCCCTCGTCTCGGCTCAGAAATGCACGCTGAAGCTGGCGTCGAGGCGTCGGCTGGTCATCAGGTAATACTGCGCGTCGCCCAGTTCGCTTTCCGCAACGGGGTCGCGGCGGTCGCCCAGGTTGCGGGCGTCCACCCGCAGTTCCCAGCGTGGCGTGCGATATCCGGCACTGATTCCGACGGTGGCGAAACCCTCGGCCAGAGCGCGGTTACGTTTGTCCATGAAGCGGCTGCCGGTGTAGTTCATTTCCACACCACCCATGAGCCCACGCACGGGAGCGTAGAAGAGACTGATGGCCCCCAGGTGTCGCGGGGACATTTCCAGTCGCTTGCCGGCAAGTTGGGTCAGCACACCGTCGAAATCCTGGACGAAGTCCGTAAAGATCGCATCGTGGTAGCTGTAGTTCGCGCGGGCGATCACGTCGTGCGGAAGGAATAGAGTCGCGCCAGTTTCGAAGCCCTTGAAGTGCTCCGTTCCCGCATTGATCAGACTTGGGCCGGGTGCGGAAACGACGAGATTGGAGAAATCCATGAAGAAGCCTGATGCTTCCCACTCCACTCGCCGATTCCAGAACCTGCCTTTGAGTCCTCCTTCCACGCTGCGCGAAGTTTCAGGCTTCAATATTGTTGACTGACCCTCACCGCCACCTTCGTTTTCGCCGATGCCAAAATCGATGGCCGCCGGCTTAAACTGGTCGCGGTAGTTCACGTACAGGTTGAGGGAATCCTGGTCATGCTGCCAGGCAGAGAAGATGGCGCCCACGCTGCCGGAGGCGCGGACCTTATTCAGACTGAATTCCGAGGAGGTGTCTGCGCCTGGGTCGGCGTCTTTTCTGTTTTCGTGAGTGGCGTTGAGGCGAATACCGGCATCGAATCGAAGCCGGTCCAGCGGCCGCCACTCGACCGAGGCGTAGGAGCCGAAGAAATCGCGGTGGTCATCGATGGTTACGTCAAGAACATCTGGCTTGGTGGCCTGAACCGGCAAGCCAGCGAGGGTCACGGTGTAATCGAAATCCGCTCCCTGCGCCGAGCCCGTTCCGTGCAGGTAATCTGCGCCGGCCAAAAAAGTTACTGCATGTGGCAGTTTCCACGAGAGATGGGAATCGACGTAGACATCGGTGAGGTGGATCCTCTCCTTGAAGCCGTGGGCATTGTCGGTTTGATCCAAAAGTACCTGGAGAAAGCCCCGATAGAGATCCTGGCGACTGTGCGACACGCTGCCGGTGGTGGACCAGAGTGCTCCCCCAACTTTCCGGTCGAAGCCCACCGTGCCCGTGAATCGATGATCGTCGAGGAAGGCGCCCGGGGGGTTGTAATTTGCGTCGACGGGGTTGTCGGCAGAGAGGGTCAGGCCGTCGCGCACACGAGGACTGGCGGGATTCTGATCCAGCCAGTTGACGTCAGTATTGAACCAGATGCGATTCTCGCCGACAGGCTTTTTTTCCACTCGCCACAAAGCATGTCCGCGCCGATAGTCGGTGCGATCGTCGGCAAAACCCTGCCGCTCCCCGTCGATGCTGAGGCGGGAGGACCAGTCGCCGCCCAGGGGGATGGGGGTGGAAAATGAGCCGCCGCCGCTACCGTAGCTGCCGCCGTGGACGGTCAGGGTCCGGCCGGGAGTCTCAACGTCCCTGTGCACGACGTGAATCACGCCTACGAACGACGTCGCACCATACGTCACAGGTGCGGGCCCACGCAGAACTTCAATCCGCTCGACGTCGTTCAGGTCCAGGGTCGTCAACGCCGGATTGAAGGTACTGCCCCACGGCACGCCATCGACCACGAGGAGAAATGCGTCGAACTCCTTGAGGCCCCAGAAGGCGGGTACCGAACTGGCGGGTCCCGCGTCGCCGCCCGGCGCGATCTCAACGCCAATCGCGGACGACATTGCACTGCGCAGATCCTGTGCCCCGCGCGCACGCAACTCATCGCCGGTGAAGACTTCGATCGGCGCGGGAACGTCCTCGGGTTGTTCCGGCAGCCGCGTTGCTGTCACTTCTACAACTTGCTGAACCGTGGGCAGTTTCTGCGGCGGGGCGGAAGCAGGAGTCTGTGCCAACGCACACGATGTGAGCAGGATGAATGCAACTGTGGACCGATTTATCAACGACGAATGTTTATGGGCCCGTGACAAGGGTTCCTCCGCATGGATGTGCATACAGAACTCGGTAAAAAACAGGTTCGGTAGGCGCCGTCGTTGATGTGTAAGGCGTGGAAAATCAGGCAATAGCTTGACCACGTCGAAGCGGACAAACAGTTTCCTGAAATTGCAGCCGCGCACAGCAGGGTGAAAACTAAAGCGCGCCCGGTTGGGCAAGGCTAATCGGGATGCAATGGTTACTACCAGACCTAGTAGACTCAGGCGCGACTTGAGCGCGTGCGCAACCGGCGATCCAGTGATAAGCTGTCGGGACCGCGGGAGAGCTTGGAACGAGTTTCTCGTAACGAGTTCCACCATCCATTGAATCGGCGATGAACAGGGTATTTCCATCTTTCGGATCGGCTGCGGGGCCGCAACTGGGGCCCTTCGAGCGGCAAGTGCTCGGGGAGTTATGGTCGCGGGGAAGCGCCACGGTTCGCGAGCTGATTGAGGATGGCAAGATCCATCAGGCGTACACGACGGTGATGACCACGATGGACCGCCTCTACAAGAAAGGTCTGTTGGATCGCGCGGTTGAGGGAAGAGCGTTCCGCTACTCTCCGCGGCACACCGCCGAGGAACTTCAGCGGGTGGCGGCGGTTGAGGGCATTCGGCAGTTGCTCGGCTCCGGCGATACATCGTCTCTTCCTCTTTCGTACCTGGTCGAAGCACTCAGCACCCATGACGCGCAGTTGCTGGACGAACTGCAGCTGCTGGTCGAACGCAAACGCCGCGAACTGAAAAGCCGGGAGCAATGCTGATGTTTGCCGTGCGTGGCATTGCCGTTTCGCTCACTTTTTTCGCTCTGCTGTACTGCCTGCTATCCGTGTTGGTGGCACTCGCCTGGCGGTCATTGAAGTTCGTGCCGATGGCCACGCAACGAGGCTTGGCGAGCCTGCTGTTCGCGTTGCGGATTCTTCCGCTGGCTGCGTCCACCCTCCTCACGTGTTTTCTCGTGGTGCCGTCCTTTGGTTTGCTCGAGCCCCGATCGATTGACGAGCAAATGAGCCTGATGCCGGTTGTACTCGGCGCGTGCGCAATCATGCTGATTGCCGGTGGCATGTTGCGCGTGGTCAGCACCCAGACCAGGACGTCGCGCCTGGTCGCACGGTGGCTGGAGGGTGCTTCTCCGCTTGATTCCGGTGAAGCCGCCGCATTTCGATCCAAGCGCGATGTGCCACCCCTGACTCTGGTTGGCGTTTGCCGGCCCAAGGTGCTCGTCTCCGAGTCTACGGTCGCGCTTCTGAGCCAGGACGAACTGCAAATCGCGCTCCGGCACGAGATCGCGCACATGCGCTCGCGAGACAACCTGAAGAAACTTGTCTTCCGTTTCTCTCCCTTCCCCGGAATGGCGAAACTGGAGAGCGCATGGTCGCAGGCGGCGGAACTGGCGGCTGATGATGCGGCGGTGTCGAACCTTCGCAACGCCGTCGATCTGGCGGCGGCACTGGTGAGGCTCTCGCGCCTGGTTCCGGTTGCAGTCGCACCGGCCTGCACCGTGGGCTTCGTCAGCGGATCGATTGAGACGCGAGTCGCTCGTCTACTGGCATGGGAAGCGAGCAGCGTGCCACCGTCGCGGAATCGGCGATGGTACGCGATCCCTTTGTTTCTTGCGGTTCTGCTCGGTGCGCTTGTGACCTACGGTCCCGCTTTGAGGTTCACCCACGAGCTGACCGAGTGGCTCGTCCGCTGATTCGCCGAAGAGGCGCCTTACCGGCCCCTGGTTGGTTTTCTCGCTGCCGCTACTCGCGCGATTCCCTGCAGATCGTTTGTAATCGCTACTTCCCACCACCCTGATAGCAGAGGCCGCACCCGATCAGCGATGGTCCCGCTGATTTCGAAGACGAGCCAGCCACCGGGCTTCAGAGCCCTCCGCGCTTGCGGAATCAGGCGCTCGATTACTTCGAGGCCGTTCGGACCGGCAAACACCGCATTCCGTGGCTCGAACTTGCGCACTTCAAGCTGGACGGAATCCTCCTCCAACTCGCTCACGTACGGAGGATTGGAAACGACGAAGTCGAATTCCCCGTGCGGCAATCCGCTTAACAAGTCCGTCTGGTGAAATGTGATTCGCGAAGTGAACTCATGCCGCGCGGCGTTGGCGCGTGCAACTTCGAGCGCGCCGGCGGAAATGTCTGTCGCCTGGATCTCCGCGGATGGCAGCTCGTTGGCCAGAGCAAGTGCAATCGCTCCAGAACCGGTACCCACATCCACAATGTGTGGCGCGGACACTCCTGTCCGCGGCTTTTGATCCTGATCTTGGTCTTGGTCTTGACTCTGGCTTGACCCATCTCCCAAGACCAGCCCCAGCACGGTCTCCACCACATGCTCTGTCTCCGGCCGCGGAATCAGGACCGCCGGCGACACAATCAGATCCAGCCCCCAGAATTCCTGATGTCCCGTGATGTACTGCGCGGGAACGCCGGTACCCCGGCGCGCGAGAGCTTCGTCATAGCGCTGCAGTTCATCCGACGTCAGTTTCCGCTCCGGATGCGCATACAAATAAGCCCGGTCGCAATCGAGCGTGAACATGATGAGAAGTTCCGCGTTCATGCGCGGGGAAGGAACGCCCGCGGTAGTCAGCCTCTCAATTGCTGCATTCAGAGCCTGGCGAAGTTGCACAGATCTATTTCACCACGGAGACGCGGAGGAATGCAGAAGTAAGGAATCAGATTGCAGAAGTAGAACCCAAATCGCACCCGCTGCTGACTACTGCATTCTGACTTCTTACTTCTGCAATCGATGTTCAGTTCACACCACGCTTGCCGTTTCCTGTTTCAGCTTCTCCGCCTGGAAGTGGGTAATGAGCGCGTCGATCACCGGCTGCAGCTTCCCGTCCATCACCTGCTCAAGCTGATGAATCGTGAAACCGATGCGATGGTCGGTGAGCCGGTTCTGCGGGAAGTTGTACGTACGGATCTTTTCCGAGCGGTCGCCCGATCCCACCATCTGCTTGCGCTCTTTGGCCAGCGCATCCTGCTGCTTCTGCATCTCGACTTCGTACAGCCGGGACCGCAGCACGCGCATGCCCTTTTCGCGGTTCTTGATCTGCGACTTCTCGTCCTGGCAGCTGACCACGGTGTTCGTGGGGATGTGGGTGATGCGCACCGCCGAATACGTCGTGTTCACTGACTGCCCGCCGGGCCCCGAAGAACAGAACGTATCGATGCGCAGGTCCTTGGCTTCGATCTTGACGTCGACTTCCTCCGCTTCCGGCAGCACGGCCACGGTGATGGCCGAAGTGTGCACGCGTCCCTGCTGCTCGGTGGCTGGCACGCGCTGCACGCGATGGACGCCGCTTTCGTATTTCAGACGCGAATACACCCGGTCACCCTCAATCAGCGCGATCACTTCCTTCAATCCGCCCACGCCCGACTCCGACGTGGACAGCACTTCCACCTTCCACTTCTGCGACTCGGCATAGCGGTTGTACATGCGGAAGACTTCCGCCACGAACAACGTGGCCTCATCGCCGCCCGTCCCGGCGCGAATTTCCAGGACCACGTTCTTCTCGTCGTTGGGATCCTTCGGCAGCAGCAGAACCTTGAGTTCTTCCTCAACGCCCACGATCCGTGCTTCGAGCTTCGCCAGTTCCTCTTCCGCGTAGGCCCGCATCTCGGGATCGGTCTCATCCACCAGCACGACTTTGCTCTCGGCGATGCCGCGTTTCAGGTCCTTGTATTCGCGATACCTTTCGACGATCTCTGAAATGTCGCTATGCGCCTTGGCAGTCTTCTGGTATCTCGCCGAATCATTTGTGATTTCCGGCGACGCCAGCGCTTGCGTCAGTTCTTCGTAGCGCGCTTCGATTTGGTCAAGACGTTCAAACATGAGTTCTCAGTTCTCGGTTCCCAGTTCTCAGAAAAACAAGCGGCCATATTTGCCGCCGCGCAGAAGTCAGTTCCTCGGGCATTCTCCGGCTTCCATTGTAATGGGTTTTTACTGAGAACCGAGAACTGGGAACTGAGAACTCTGCGGCGGGCGCCGCTACGCAATCACCAGTTCGCCGCCGTGCTGCTTTTCCAGCTTCATGGCCTCGTCCAGCGCAACGATCGCGCATTCCACCTCGTGGTCATCGGGCGGCTGAGTGGTAATGCGTTGCAGCCATAACCCCGGCGCCGTCATCAGCGCGAACAGCGAGCCCCGATGCTTGGCGGCAAAGCGGATGATTTCGTAGGAAACTCCCGCAATCAGCGGCAGCAGCGCAATACGCTCCACAAAGCGCGCCCAGAAGGTGTGCACCGGGATGAACATGTAGACGACCATCGAGATGATCATCACCGTCATCAGAAAGCTTGTCCCGCAGCGCGGATGGTACGTCGAATATTTCTGTACGGCGGCGGTTTCGAGCGGATCGCCGTTCTCAAACGCGAACACCGTCTTATGCTCCGCCCCGTGGTACTCGTATACGCGCCGGATGTCTTTCCAGAGCGAAACGCCCCACACAAACAGCAGGAACATCGCGATGCGAATCAGCCCGTCCACCAGGTTAAAAATGAGTTGCTGACCGAACGCCGGGTTAACCTTTTTCAGTTCCGTCGTCGCCAGTAGAGGCAGGTATTTGTACATGAAGATGAAGAAGGCAACGGAGAACGCGATGTTCACGCCGGCCATCCAGCCGCTGATTTCCATCTTCTTGCCTTGATCGTTGGCGGGCATCTCGTCCAGTGCTGCATTGGCGGAAAACTTCAACGCGCGGAATCCCAGCTTCATCGCGTGCCCGAGTGTCATCACTCCTCGGACCACCGGCCAGCCCATCCACTTATGTTTGTCGGAAGGCCGTTCGAGAGGTTCGCTGTGGGTCGCAATCTCCCCCGACGGCTTGCGCACGGCAATGCCCCAGGCATGCGGTGACCGCATCATCACGCCTTCCAGCACAGCCTGTCCGCCGACGAGCGTTTCCTCGCCGCTTTCCAGAGCCGGCAGCAACTGGATCGCCGCCAGAAAACGCAAAATTTGACGCCAACACTGCATGGAGATTGGATGACCCTTCGGGGAGGGAAGACTCCTCCGATTAGGGTACCACAGCACCGGGAATCCTGACCCTCGCATGGTGCGCCTGAGAGTATATCTCCTTATTCCTCAATCGGTTGACCCGGCTCCACTTCCTCCACCCCGGCTTCTAACCTCTCTCATCGCGCCGATCCGCCATAGAATCCAAGTGATCATGCTGCACTTCGCCCGAACCTGCGACGCGATCGCCTCTACCAGCAAGAAATTGGAGAAGACGGCTCTGGTCGCCGACTACCTGCGCGCGTTGTTTTTGAATGAAGCCGCCATTGCAACAATCTTCCTCTCGGGGCGCCCATTCGCGGCCTTTGACGAAGCCACTCTGCAAGTCGGCGGAGCCTTGCTGTGGCGCGCTATCGGGGAGCTTTCGGGAAGATCGGAACATGAACTCACCGAAATCTATCGCAAGCACGGCGACGCCGGCTCGGTAGCAGCGGAGGCGCTCCCCGGAAGAACCGAAGCCGTTCTTTCCCTCCTCGAAGTACAGCACGCCTTCTCCGAGATCGCCGTCGCTCGCGGTCCTGCCGCCAAGGCCCACCTTCTGCTCCAACTTCTTGAGCGATCCACCCCCCTCGAGGCGAAGTACATCGTGAAAATCATCGGCGGGGATCTGCGGATCGGATTGAAAGAAAGTCTTGTCGAAGAGGCCATTGCGCGCGCCTTCGAAGCTCCTCTGGAGCAAGTGAAACGCGCCAACATGTTGCTTGGAGATCTTGGCGCAACTCTGCGGCTCGCCTCGGCGGGGAAACTTGCCGAGGCACGCCTGCGCCTCTTCCATCCGATCGACTTCATGCTGGCCAGTCCGGTCGCATCCTCCGGCGAGGCTCTGAGCTATTTCGAGAACGTCGCAGTTGAGGACAAATACGACGGCATCCGCGCGCAGGCTCACATCAGCCAGAGCGAAGTTCGCATTTTCTCGCGCACGCGCGACGAAATCACTGAGTCTTTTCCCGAATTGCCGCTGGCCCTCGCCGGTCTGCCCAAAGACGCAATCTTGGACGGCGAAACATTGCCTGGAGCCCGTGTGGCGCGGGCATTGCTGCCCGCGAAGGCCGAGCGCTCCCCTTCAGCACGCTCCAGCAGCGTCTCGGCCGCAAGAACGTCAGCGACAAGACCATGCGCGACATCCCCGTGGCCTATCTGGTTTTCGACGTCCTCTACGCCGACGGCGAACTTCTTCTCGACCGCCCCCTTCGCGAGCGCGCGAAGGTTCTTGATGAGCTTCTCGCTGCCCCACGCACCGCGATCGTTCGCCAGTCTCAAGCACAGTCGAGACTCGCTTTCGAAGATCCAGATGAGAGCTCTCTCGCCGCAGTGCTCCGGGCGCCGGTCGCGACCGCCACCTCTGCGGAAGACCTCGAAACCCTCTTCACCGCCGCCCGCGACCGTGGCAACGAGGGCCTGATGACTAAAGACCTGGACTCGCTCTACACTCCCGGCCGCCGCGGCAAGTCATGGCTCAAGATGAAGCGAGAACTCGCCACGCTCGACGTGGTGGTGACCGCGGTCGAATACGGACACGGCAAGCGCATCGGAGTGCTCAGCGACTATACCTTTGCCGTGTGGGACGACGAGCGCCTGGTGAACATCGGCAAGGCGTACTCCGGACTCACCGATGCCGAGATCGCGGAAATGACCAGTTGGTTTCTCGCGCACAAGATCAGCGAACGCGGATTAAAACTGGAGGTAGAGCCCAAGATTGTTCTGGAGGTTGCCTTCAACAACATGATGCGCTCCACGCGCCACGAGAGTGGCTACGCCTTGCGGTTCCCGCGCATCGTACGCCTGCGCCCAGACAAGCTCCCCGAAGACGCCGATAGGATCGAGACGGTGAAGGAAATTTACGAGCGCCAGCACTCCGCGTAATAAGAGGCGATCAGTGCGTGTGCCCGCGGTGTTCGTGTTCGGAGCGCGGACGGTCATCGTGATCCTGTTCGTCCTCGACCGGAATCACGCACCCATGGGCCGTCTCGCACATCAAGTGCTCCAGTTGGATGGTCGTATGGTGAATGCCAAAGCGCTTGCCGAGTTTCTCGTTGATCTCGCGGAGAATCGAGTCGCTTTCCGAAGTCGGCATATCCGCGATCTTCACGTGCGCGGACAGCGCATGATTCTCCGACCCGATGCTCCACACGTGCAGATCGTGCACATCGCTGACGCCTGCGATCGTCCGCATGGTTGATTCCACCGCGTCCAGGCTCATGCCGCGGGGCGTGCCTTCAAGCAGGATGTTCAGGGTCTCGCGCACAATCCCGAAACTCGACCACAGGATCAGGGCACCGATCCCAAACGATAGCGCCGAATCGATCCAATACTGGCCGGTCCACAGGATGGCCCAGCCGCCCGCAATTACGGCTGCGGTCGAAAGCGTGTCGCCAACTTCGTGTAGCAGCGCACTGCGCACATTCACGTCGCGCCCAGAACGCCACAGCAGCAGCGCGATCACGCCGTTCATTACGACGCCCGCCGCCGCCACGCCGATCATCAGTCCGGCGTGCACCTGCTCGGGATGCTGCAGCCGCTGAAACGCCTCGTAGAATATGAGAAAAGCAACCAGGATCAGCGAGAGCGAGTTGACCAGCGCCGCCAGCACGCCGGCCCGGCGATATCCATAGGTTTTGGTCGCGCTCGGTGGACGCCCTTCCAGATAAACCGCCACCAGCGACAGCAGCAGCGCAAGAAAGTCGGAGAGGTTATGTCCGGCTTCGGAAAGCAGAGCGAGTGAGCGACAGCAGCAGCGCAAGAAAGTCGGAGAGGTTATGTCCGGCTTCGGAAAGCAGAGCGAGTGAATGCGCACGAATCCCGGACACCACCAGCAGGACGATGTACAGCATGGTGACCGCGAGCGAGATACGCAGCACCCGCCCCGTCCCATGCGAATGGTCATGCCCCACGTGCGCGTGCATCGTTTAAGTGTAGCGCGGACACTCCTGTCCGCGCAGGGCCTGGTAGGTGTTGCTCGTGTGGCGCGGGCGCCCCCGCCCGCGTTATCCTTGCGAGACCCTGGAGGATGGCATGAAAAAGACTCTTCTGATTGCGGCGGTTGTGTTAGCCGCCGTATCCGCGACACCTGCACAAACCAAGAACCCCGTCAGCAGCGCACTCCGCGACATCCTGCCGGGACGCCAGAAAAACATTGTCGCCGCCGTGGAAGAAATGCCCGCCGACAAGTTCAACTACAAACCCACGGCGGATCAAATCACCTTCGGTCACCTGACCACCCACATCATCGAATCCAACAATCTGTTGTGCAGCAAGGCCGCGGCCGTCCCGGCACCCAAGATAGAAGAAGTGAAAGAGTCGGACAGCAAAGACAAGCTCGTCTCATCGCTCAAAGCTTCGTTCGATTTCTGCTCCGATGCGCTCGCGAAAATGGACGACTCCAAGCTCGGCGAGACCACGGAAGGATTCGGCGGAAAGCAGGTCACACGCGCCTGGGCTGGCATTATCCTCGCCAGCAGCTGGGCCGACCACTACGGCATGGCTGCCATGTATCTCCGCCTCAACGGCCTGACTCCGCCATCAGCGAAGAAGTGAATCGTGTAGGGCGGACACTCCTGTCCGCCCACCGCTGATTCATTCGCGCCGCTACGAGACCGCCAGTTCCTCCAGCTCTTTTTCCCCAATCACGCTAACCCCGAGTTCCCGCGCCTTGTCGAGCTTTGATCCCGCATCGCTCCCCGCCACAACATAGTCCGTCTTCTTGCTGACCGACCCCGAGACCCGCCCGCCCGCATCTTCGATCATCTTCTTCGCCTCGTCGCGCGTGTGGCGTACGAGAGTTCCCGTCAGAACAAAGGTCTTTCCCGCCAGCTTTGTGCCTTTTTGTTTCTTTTGTCCGGTAAAGGTAAGCCCCGCCTTGCGCAGGTCGCTGACCAGTTGACGGTTGTGCTCATCCGCGAAGAACTCGACGATGCTCTCGGCAATCCGTGGCCCGACTTCGTTCACTTCCTCAAGCTCCTCGGCACCAACCTTCATCACGGCGTCGAGCGACCCGAAGTGTTCGGCCAGGAACTGTGCCGTGCGCTCGCCGACGAAACGGATTCCCAGTCCATAAATGACCCGTTCCAGTGGCAGCTTCTTCGACGCTTCGATCTCAGCGAGCACGTTCTGCGCCGACTTGTCGCCCATCCGCTCCAGCTTCAGTAGATCGTCTTTGGTGAGCCGGTAAAGATCCGCAACGTTCTTCACCAGCCCGCGCTCCGTCAATTGATTAACGAGTGCCTCGCCCAGGCCGTCGATATCCATCACGTGCCGCGAAGCAAAATGCAGAATTGTCCCCTGCAGCTTCGCCGGACAGTTCGCGTTCACGCAGCGATGGTCCACCTCGCCTTCAGTGCGCACCACATTGCCGCTGCACACAGGACAGTGCTCCGGCATGTGGAAATTCTTGTGGCCGCGCGGGTGCTCTTTGTCGTCCACTACCTGCACGACTTTGGGAATCACGTCGCCGCCACGCTCCACCTCGACCCAGTCGCCAATCTTCACACCCAGCCGCTCGATCTCGTCCATGTTGTGTAGCGTGGCGCGGGAAACGGTCGTGCCGCCGATCGGCACGGGCTTGAGCGCCGCCACCGGCGTCAGCTTGCCGGTGCGTCCGACCTGCACCAGGATGTCCTCGATCTGGGTGACCGCACCACGAGCCGCGTACTTGTACGCAATCGCCCAGCGGGGCGCTTTGCCAGTGAAGCCTAGTTCCTGCTGTAGCGCCGTGCGATCGACTTTCACGACGATCCCATCAATCTCATAGGGCAACGAGTCCCGCTTCGCTTCCCAGCTCTGGATAAACGCCCACACCTCCTCCAGACTCTTCGCAAACTTTCGGTTTGGGTTGACCTTGAAGCCCGCCGCCTCCAGCACATCCATGGCTTTTGACTGGCGGTCGAAGTAGGTGTGCCCATCCTTCAGCAGCATGTAACCAAAGAAGTCCATCCGGCGTTGCGCCGTGATGCTCGGCTCGAGTTGGCGCACCGTCCCGGCGGTTGCGTTGCGCGGATTGGCGAACTGCGAGAGCCCTTGCTTCTCGCGCTCTTCATTCATCCTGCGAAATGCAGCGAGGGGCATCAGCATCTCGCCGCGCACCTCAAACTCCGCCGGAATCCCCGCCTTCTTGAGCTTGTCCTTGCCAATCGAAAGAGGAATCGAGCGCACCGTCCGCACATTCGACGTCACATCCTCGCCTTCGCTGCCATCGCCGCGCGTGATGCCGCGCACCAGCTGACCACCCGAGTAATGCAGCGCCAGCGACATGCCATCCAGCTTCAGCTCGCACATGTACTCGACATCGCTGCGCCCGCTCAGTTCGTGCACGCGCCGCTCCCAATCGCGCAACTCTTCTTCGCTGTACGCGTTATCGAGTGAGAGCATAGGCGAGGAATGCCGGACTTTGACGAAACCCTCACGTGGCTTGCCGCCGACGCGCTGCGTCGGCGAATCCGGCGTGACAAGCTCGGGATGCTCCGCCTCGAGCTTCTTCAGCTCGTTCATGAGCTTGTCGAATTCGGCGTCCGTGATCTCGGGAGCGTCCAGCACGTAGTAGCGATGCTCGTGGTGCCGGATCTTTTCGCGGAGAGCTTCGATTCTCTTCTCGAGCGCAGCAGACATGGTGGAGGAAATTATAGTGTGGAGCCGTCAGCTATCAGCCATCAGCCCTCAGTAAACCAGATTCTTCGGAGCGCCCGAGAAGATTACGGAAACAGAAACACTGGCAAACCCCGCAGCGAGGCTCTGTCTCAATCAGTGGGCTGGATGCCAGAGCTGATGGCTGAGAGCTGACGGCTCACTGCCTTTTCGCCTTCCGAATCCGCCCGCGCCCAATCGCGCCCCGCCCTACGCTTGACGGAGGCTTGCGCTCCCCTTCCAGCAAATCTTTCAACACGATGGCGTTGTTATGTTCTTCGTTCTTCGACGCGTAAAGCAGGGTAACTTTCCGCTTGCCTTCCACCAACCCATACAACTTCTCGACCGCCGCAGACGCCGCCGGAGCCACCAGTTCCTTGAGATAGCGCTTGCGAAAAAGGCGCCACGCCTCGGGATTGGCGTGGAACCACTCCCGCAATTCCTTCGAAGGCGCCAGGTCGCGCAGCCAGAACTTCACCGCCGCCTCTTCCTTTCGCAGACCGCGCGGCCACAACCGGTCCACCAGCACGCGCACGCCGTCCGCTGGGGAAACAGGTTCGTAAACGCGCTTGATGCCTATATCCATCGGTCCCGTATTATCCTAACTCCAAGCGCTCTCTGGTGCGCTGCTCATACCGACATGCGTATTGCCGATTGGTTTTCTTCGTGTCTCTGTGTCTTCGCGGTATTGATCGCTTTGTTTGCCCTCGCCGGATGCGAGGCTGAGCGCCGGAAGTCCGACGCCGAACTCGGACTTAACGCCCAACAAAGTACCGGCCGAAAGCTCTACGACAACTACTGCGACCGCTGTCACGAACCCTACTCCTCGCGCGGCAAGAAGGGCCCCAGCCTGAAAGGCGTCTTCAAGCAGCAATACCTGCCCTTGAGCGGGCTACCCGCCAATGACGCCCGCGTCGGCGACATCGTCAAGTACGGACGGAGCAAAATGGAAGGCTTCGGCCAGGTCATGACCGATCAGCAGATTCAGGACCTGCTAGCGTACTTGCACACACTCTAGCCCCGTGTAGGGCGTACACTCCCTTCCGCTCCGCTGTGCGCAAGCACAGCGCCCGTCCCGCATGGTGCCTGTGGCATAATCGCCTCGGTGTCCGCGACGCAAAATTCCGCCCTGTTCCGCAAGCTTCCGTCCACCGACGAAGTGCTGCGCCAGCCCGAGGTGCAGGCCCTCGCCGATCGCGAGGGCCACGCCGCCGTAACCGAAAGTGTGCGCGCGGTCCTCACCGGCCTTCGCCAGGAAATTGCGGACGACCGCTTGAATGAACAATCGCTGGACCTCGCCCTCGGAGGACTTCCCGCCGCCATCGAACGTCAACTCCGCCACTCGCTCAGCTACTCACTTCGCCCTCTGGTCAACGCCACCGGCGTCATTCTGCACACCAATCTGGGACGCGCCCCGCTAGCCGCCGCCACCGTCGACCACATCCGGGAGACAGCACTCACGTATTCGAATCTCGAATTCGATCTGGCCACCGGCGAACGCGGGAAACGGGACGTCCACGTGAATCGCCTGTTCCAACAGCTGCTGACGGATGGCATCTCCACGGAACACGTAGGGACAGCCGCCCCCGGCTGTCCAGCGGAGCGAAGCTCCGCAGCGCGTGCGGCCGGGCGATTTCTCAAGGGTAGAGCAAGCCGGAAGCCACCGGCCCGGTCAGCCGGAAGGACAACCCAACGCCGACACCATCATCAGATTGACCGAGTACACGGGAGGGAAGAAAGTGCAGTGTGCAGAGATGCCAGCAGGCGACACCCGATCGTCAATTTTGCAGTGCAAACCGCGCGCAGTCGTGTGTAATCTTAACCGCGCGCCCATCAGCGTTGAAAAGCAGCGCCAGGTCAAAGCCCCGGGCGTGCCACTGGAGAAGCGTTAGGCCATTCGCCATTGAACTCTCAAATGTCGGCATACCCACACTAGCGATGATCTCAGCCGCTGTCTTCCCTGTCAGATTGCCCAGACCGAAGAACCTCCAAGCCAAGTCGCTTCCAGCAGGACCATCGATCGGCGCGACACTGTAGGTATCCATCTCAATCATGGCGTTACTCATATCGTCCTCCAACTGCGGAAAATTATGCTGGGTGGGCATGGAGAAGGGAATCGGACGATCGTGCCATGTGCCCTGCACGCAACTCCCATAGGGCACCCCCACGAATTCGCGGAAGTGCATCGGTGTGTGCGTGAGAACTCGTATTCAACCAATCCGGTGGAACAAAGATGACTAACGCAAAGCCCCGGAGGGGCGTCTGCCAATAGCCCGGCGCTTCAGCGCCGGGAAAAGTGCGAGAGACGAGGAAAGTCCCGGAGGGATGACTGAGTTCTCACGCACACACATCTCTAGGGCTTCCATTTGTTCAGAAACGCAATCACGTCGTCGGGATCCAGCGACCGTGCCGACTCCCACTCGCCATTCTGCTGCGAGTACAGCAGCTTGCCGTCTGGACCGAGAATCGCCAGCGCGGGCACACCTTTGTTGAGGGGAGTCTTGTATTCCGCAGCCACATCGTTGTTCTTCTTGCCGTCCTCTCCGATGTCCACATGCACGACCTTGAAGTTCTTTTCCACGATGGGTGCGATGTCATCTTGATGAAGCGCCTGGTCCAGCACGTGGCAGTCGTAGCACCAATTTGCGCCGAAGACCAGCATCACCCGCTGATGATCCTTTCCGGCCTTGGCCACGGTTTCCTTGATTTCGGCTCGCGCGTCCGCGTCTTTGTTGTAGAGATGCGGATTCGGCTTTAGAGCGGGACGCATTTTGACCACATCGGAATGCGCTGCCACCACGATCCGCCACCCCTCACTCTGCGGCTGCCACATTTGCTGCTCGGTCACGTAGCGGGTGCGCGGACCGTTGGCCGTTTTCATCTTCATGGAAACTGCCAGGCTCACCAGATGGAGTCCTTGCCGGTCTGTTTCCTCGCCGGTGTGGACCTCGAAGTCCGTCATGCCGGAAGAAACCAGGTTGCGCCAGAAATCGATCTCCGGAGAGATGTCGGGCGCCGGCTTTTGCCCTTTGGCAACGAAGTTCGCCGGCGGATCCGTCGAGTACCAACTCTTAAGTGAAGTGATATCGGACGACACCAACGACCCCTTCCACTGATCGACCCCATCAAACGCAACCGGCTGGGTCTGCGTCAGAGCAGGGATTGCAAGCAGAAGCACGAACCCTAACAGAGCACGGTTGATCATTGGAGGAGACCCCGCCGGGAATTATAGACGGGCGTGACACTGGCGTCGGGCTTGGTCTCTCGCCGGTGGTGGTGCAGTTTGAACTGCACCACTACCTTCTCGCCGCCCTGACCCGCTAGATCCTAGACTAGCCACTAACCACCCGCTCGGTTGACAGGCACTCCCTTTGGCGTAGACTCGCTTACTGCACCGTTGGAGGAGTTTCATGAAAGCTCTACGTTTCATCCCACCGGCCCTGCTCGCAATCCTCGTAGTCCTGTCGTTTACCCAAGCTCTTCAGGCGCAAACCTCAGTCACCATTGCCGGGAGTCTGCAATCGGAATTGGGATGCGCCGGCGACTGGGATCCTGCCTGCGCGGCTACCTTCCTCACCTACGACGCCAATGACGACGTCTGGCAGCAATCATTCAATGTGCCTGCCGGTCCCTACGAATACAAAGCCGCGCTGAACCGCACATGGGACGTCAACTATGGCCTGCACGCCGCTCCCGGCGGTGCGAACATCCCGCTCAACCTCGCGGCCCCGGCTACGGTCAAGTTCTACTTCGACAACAAAAGCCACTGGATTACCGACAACGTGAACAGCGTGATCGCCACCGTCCCGGGGAGTTTTCAGTCGGAAATCGGCTGCTCCGGCGATTGGGACCCGGGCCATCCTGGCGGCCATCAAGGCGGCGGTCTCGAAAGGCACCCAGGTGACCTTCTCCAAGGACGGCTCGGGCGCGGCGGGCGCCACCGTGGGAGTGCTGGCAATCGGGGAGCGGCCGTATG
>JAIQFZ010000165.1 GCA_020073015.1 Terriglobia bacterium
GCTACACCGCCAATCCGGAAAAGCACGGAAGGAACTGTTCGGGGGACAGCCTGGAAACGGGCCCGGAATCCCGCAGACGCGGGTGGGCGCGTCCTGCATTTGATTCTAAAAGTCCGCGGAAGAGGGTGTCAAACAGCCGGGCCGCGTGCGAAACTGGGGCGCATGAAAGTTGTGGCTGTGATTCCGGCGCGGCTAGCCTCGACCCGCCTGCCCCGCAAGATGCTGCGGGAGATTGCCGGCGAGCCCCTACTCGCGCGCGTGTATCAGGGTGTGCGGCGATGTTTGACGCTCGATGAGGTCGTCGTCGCGACCGATTCCGACGAGATTCTCCAGTTCTGCCGGCAGCGCGGCTTTCCCGCGCGCATGACCTCGCAGGCACATCGATCGGGCACCGAACGGGTGCACGAGATCTCGACCGTGATCCCCGCCGACGTGTACCTGAACGTGCAAGGCGATGAGCCGCTCACTCGTCGCGAGCACATCGAACGCCTGCTGGAAGTGATGCGCGGGCAGGGCGTCGAGGTCGGCACGCTGAAGACGCCGGCAGCAGACATTGACCTAAATAATCCCAGCGCGGTGAAGGTGGTCACGGACGCGGCCGGGCGGGCGCTGTATTTTTCGCGGGCGACCATCCCGTTCGATCGCGATGCCACCAAGCCGCAGTACTACAAACATCTCGGCTTCTACGGTTATCGCAAGCATGCGCTCGATCAGTTTGTGCGTTGGCCGGAATCATCGCTGGAGCGCGCAGAGCGGCTGGAACAACTGCGGTTTCTGGAGAACGGCGTACCCATTTTCGTTGGAGAAACGCCCTATGATACCGTCGGCGTGGACACGGAAGAAGACTTGCAGCGGGTAGAAGATATTTTGCGCGGATTGCGGAAGTCAGAAGTCCGATTGCAGAAGTAAGGGGCTCGCCCGCTCAGTGCACTCTCGCCCAGGCTTGGGCAGCAGCCACGCGCTTGACGATCGCCGGATGCGAGTGAAAGAACCATTCCACCCAGCGCGAGGGCGTCTTTTCGGCAAGGTTCTGCTCTGCCAGTTTGCTCATGGAAGAAATGAACGGCTCGACGCTGGCCACAGACTGAAAGCAATAGCGGTCGGCCTGCCGCTCGTTGAAGCGCGAGTAGGCATTCAGCGCCGGCATGAGCAGGAACGAAAGCACGGCCGAGACGAGAATCAGGAGCGGCAGATTGGCGAAGTCCGATAGGGTCTCAAACATGTTGAAGCGCTCGATGGCATAGTGGAGCACTTCATTGGCCAGCCAGAAGCCGAATAGAGTGATTCCGGCCTGCACGAAAATACTCTTCAGAATATGCCGATGCACGTGGTGTCCGAGTTCGTGAGCCAGCACGGCTTCGATCTCGTCGTCGGAATAGTTGTCGAGCAGCGTGTCGGCCAGAATAATGCGCCGAGTCGCGCCCAGTCCGGTAAGCGCCGCGTTCGCCTTCTTGCTTTTTTCCGAGAGGTGCCACTTGTACACGCCGCGCACCCGCGTGCCGGCACGCTCGCTCAGTACGATGAGCCGGCGCTTGAGCTCTTCGTTATCCAGCGGTTCGAACTTGTAAAAAATCGGAAAGAGCACAACCGGCGCCAGTTGCGCCAGCAGCACGAACAGTCCGAGAAAGACGCCCCACGCAGCCAGCCACCAGTACTGCGGGACCTTCCGCATCAGCAGGTAGAGCACTTCCACAATGACCGTGGCCATAATCAGGCCGATCAACAGACTCTTGACTTCGTCCCAAAGCCAGGAGCGACGCCTCTGATTGGAGAGGTGATATCGGTGTTCCAGCCGGAACCCGTAGTATTCCAGCGGAACTCCCAGGACCTTGCTGATCAGCAGCAGCATCAGCACGTAAAGGAAAACAGCGTAGGAGTAGTTCTGCGAAGCGGTGCGGTAGGCGATATCGCGCAATGCTCCAGTCCAACCGGTCGCCAGGAGCACGATCAGCAGACCGAGGCCGACTCCGAAGTCAGCAACGCCCAGCCACCGCTTGACGCGGTTGTAGCGGCGCGATTCGGGAGAATCGGCTGAAATGGCCGTGGTTTGCGCGACTGTATTCATCCCCGGAGTCTTGCCATTATCCTATCGTGTTCGCAACTTGGCGAGACGCGAAAGTGCTTGGACCCTGTAGTCGGTGGTCAGTAGCCAGCCAGCTGCCAGAAGGTCCCGCTACCCCTGCAGCACGAAGCTCTCGGCGGTTTGCAGAATCCCCTCCACCAGTTCCGGCGTCGCGGCCTCCACGTAGACACGTAACAGCCGCTCCGTGCCGGATGCCCGGAACAGAACCCAGGGGTCGGCGCCGTTGCCGTTTCTGGGCGCGTCGAGGAAGAACTTGATGCCGTCCCGGTTCTCCTTGCGCAACACGGGGAAAACACCGAGCCGGGTCGTACTCGCCTCCGAGGCTCGACGGATCGCGCTGTACTTGATTTCGTCACCCACATGCAGATCGCGGCGCCCGTAATGATGCGCGCCGAATTCCTGTTGCAGATCCGCGACCAACTGCCCGAGGGGCTTGCCTTCCTCCGCCATCACATTGGCGAGCAGCAAAGCATTCAGAACGCCGTCGCGCTCGGGGAGAAAGCGGCCATATCCAATCCCGCCGGATTCTTCGCCTCCGATCAAGATTTCCTGGTTCATCATGAGGTCAGCGGCATACTTAAAACCGATTGAAACCTCATGCAGCATGCGTCCGTGCTTGGCGGCGATGCGATCGACCATGCGCGTCGTGTTGAACGCTCGCACCACGTCGCCCGGCCACTTTTTTCGTTCAAGCAGCCACTGCAGCAGCACCGCGAAGCACTTGTGCGCATCGACGAAGCTGCCATCCTCGGCCACCGCGCCGATGCGGTCGGCATCACCGTCGGTGACCAGGCCCGCATGGCATTTCTCTTTCACTACCGTTTCCTGCAGCAGCGCAACGTGGGGCACAATCGGTTCGGGATTGATGCCCGGAAACAGCGGATTCACTTCCTGCCGGATCGCCACGTATCGAATACCGTTCTTGTCGAAGATGCCCGACAAGACGCCGCGGCCGGAGCCGTACATCGAGTCGATGGCGAACTTGAAGTTCGCCTTCCGGATCAGGTTCAGGTCAGCAAACTGGCATACGGCTTCAACGTACGGAGGGGTGAGGTCCACTTCCTCGACCTTGGCGGGCTTCGCAGCGGGCATCGCGCCGGCGGCGAGTTCGTCTTCGATGATCTTCATGATGGCGGGCGTGGCCGATCCGCCAAACTTGGCCTTGAACTTCACGCCATTCCAGTTCCAGGGATTGTGGCTTGATGTGACCATCACGCCGCCTGCCGCGCCGAGTTTCTTGACGTTGTAGGAAACGGCGGGGGTGGGAACGTAATCGTTCGAGAGCAGCACCGGAATGCCCGCGGCGGCGATTACCTGAGCAACGGCGCGGGCGGCGCGATCGGAAGCGAAGCGCGTGTCATAGCCGATGATCAGACCGCGAGTGGGATCTTCGTGCTTGAGGACGTAGGACGCAATGGCGCCCGCCACCCGCCGCACGTTGTCAAAAGTAAAGTCGTCGGCAATAATGCCGCGCCAGCCGTCGGTTCCGAACTTGATTTGGGTCATGAGTCGTAGTTCGTCGCTCGTAATCCGTAGTTCGCGCTCAACTCTCGATTGTCATCCTGAGCGAAGCGAAGGACCTATGTACTCGTTTGCAAGGCACAGGTCTTTCGCTTCGCAAGGTGACAAGCCGAACTTATGTCGTAAATTCGCGGACTCGACACTACGTTAATTTCGTCAGTTTCCTCTCATCGAGATGCTTGACTACTTTCCCGACATCCTGCGACCGGTCAAGCGTGGTGATCAGCAGCGCATCGTCGGTTTCCACGACTACCAGATTACTCACGCCCACAGCGGCGACAAACTTGCCCGGAGCGTGGATGTAGTTATTCTTCGCGTTCAGCGCAAAACTGCCGGATGCCGAGATCAGAGTCTGGTCCGCAGGCTTGCTCTTGGAGACGTGGTGCTCGTGCAGCGCGGTCCAGGAGCCGAGATCGTTCCAGCCAAAGTCCGATGGCAGGCAGAAAATCCGAGACTGTCCTTCGCCTTTGGCAGAGCGCGGCTCGAGTACCGCATAGTCGATGCTGATGTTTTCGCACTTAGGATAAAGGCGCCGGAAAGTCTCAGCGAACTTGCGAGTGCCGAACGAAGCCGCGATCTTCTCAAGGATCGGCGCGGTGTTGGGCAAGTGCTGTCGCAACGCATTGGCCAGCGTATCAGCGCGCCACAGAAACATCCCGCTGTTCCAGAAGTAGTTGCCTACATCAACAAACTGCCTTGCCGTAGCGAGGTCCGGCTTTTCCGTGAAGCGTCGGACACGCAGCGACCCGTTCGCGTCGGTCGCAACCGCTTCGATGTAGCCGTATCCGGTCTCCGCCCGCGTGGGGCGGATGCCGAGGACAACGATATTCGCTCCCGCAGCCGCGATCTCGATGCCCTTGCTCAGCGTGGCACGGTACTGATCGAAATCGGCAATCACGTGGTCAGATGGAAATAGACCCAGCACAGCATCGGGGTCGAGGCGCAACAGCAGAAACGCCGCCAGCCCGATGGCTGGCGCAGTGTTTCGTCCGACCGGCTCGGCCAGGACTTGCTTCGAATCGAGTTTCGGCAACTGGCGCAGGAGGGCGGCCCGCAGATCGTGGTTGGTAATGACCCAGAAGCGGCGGGCGGAGGCCATCGGCAGAAGGCGCGCGACGGTCTGCTGAATCATCGTTTGCTTGCCGTCGAGCGCCAGCAGTTGTTTGGCGCGGCGCTTGCGGCTCAGCGGCCAAAAACGCGTGCCCCGGCCACCGGCCAGGATTACGGGATAGAAGTGCGGGTTCGGCTTCACGGTCGTAGAAAGCCTAACATTTGCTGTTGCTGGCGAGAACCCTTAACCACAGAGGGACACAGGGTACGCCGAATTTCCTCTGTGCTACCCCGTGTCCTCTGTGGTCAAGGATTTTGCGCTCACAAGCGAGTAACAGGCTCAGGCATCGCCGCACCCGGCACGCAGGCTTTGAGGAACTCCACCGCCCACTGCGGGCGAACCATGAAATCGTGCAGATTGGCGGGAATCACTACCCCATCTCCCTTGGCCAGCGTAACCGGTGCGCGGCCTTGCACCTCCACCATGCCGCAGCCTTCGACCGCGACCAGGATCTGCACGGAAGTCTTGCCCGAACCGTCTGTAGTCGAGAACTCCTGCGGCTCCTTCAGTTCGAACAGGTCCACCGTGAAATAAGGCGCGGCAATCATCGACGACTGACGGTTCTTGCCACCATGAATGATGACCGGAGCCGGGCGCAGGACCTTGCCCGAGGCAACCCGCTCCTTCACCGACGCCAGGCCCTGTTCAAGGTGCAGCGCACGCGGGCGTCCGTAGTCATAGAGACGGTACGTAGTGTCGGACTGCTGCTGCGTTTCAACCAGTACGGAACCCGGTCCGAGCGTGTGCACCGTGCCGCCGGCCACGTAGATCATCTCGCCCGGATAGACGTTGATCCAGTTAAGCAGGCCTTCCGCGCGCTTCTCCTGAATCGCCTGCTTGAGCTGCTCACGGGTAATGCCGGGCTTCAAACCCAGGGCGACCTGCGACCCCGGCCGCGCGTGCACCACATACCAGCATTCCGTCTTGCCCCATGGTTCGCCAAACTGCCGCGCAGTGGCGTCGTCCGGATGCACTTGCACGGAAAGCTTGTCTTCAGGGAAAAGAAACTTCAGCAGCAGAGGAAATCGTTGCGGATCAGGCGCGGCCGTGCCCACCAGATCGAGACCGAATTCTTTGCTCAACTCAGAGAGTGTACGTTGCGCGAGCGGGCCGTTTGAGACCACGCAGTTGTCACCCGTCAGCCAGGCTTCGCCGATCTTCTCGTTGAACTTGTGATTTGGATAGATTGGCGCCAGGTCAAGCGTCCCCCATGGACGTGGGTCAAAGGCGGGGGACATCAGAAATGGGTAGAGTTGGGTCATGCGGTCGAGTCAGAACTGGCCGAGCAACTAATGATTAGCACCCGGTTGATTCTCTATAGGATGGTAACCCAGCAGCCCGTGTCTAAAGTCCTGTGGTAGACCCGTTCGAGCTTTCTGGCAGTGCAATCTGTCGGAGTGCCGCAACGGTTTGATACATCGCTTCTTTCTGAAGCTGCAGCCCCATATGCTCCGTTCCTTGTCGCCTTAAGTATTCCGCGATCTGGTCATCTGTCGCGCCAGTCGTGAGCAGGTGAAACAGGGAGCCCAGGCAACAGTCGTACTCGTCCTGAGCGTTGGGTTCGTCCCTAACTCCGATTGGGTCCCACACATGCAACAACACACGGCGGATTTCTACCCTAATGGCCCGCGATTCGTGCTTGTTAATCATGCCACGCCTCAGCCGCCTTCGACTCCAAATCTCGCCGATTCTTCCACGCTCCAAAAAACGACGCGGGCAGGAATGCCCGCGCCACACGGGACTGATCAACCCGCTACAGCGAACCGAAATACTTCCGCATCCGCTCCAGTGCCTTGTCCAGATTCTCCATCGACGTCGCGTACGAAATACGAACATGCTCGGTCGTTCCGAAGCCTTCTCCGGCCACCGTCGCAACGTGCGCCTTGTGCAGCAACCCATGCGCGATGTCGGCGCTGCACTTGATCCCGCTCTTGCCAAAAAATGCCGACACGTTCGGATACGCGTAGAACGCGCCTTCCGGCATCGTGCACTTCACGCCCGGAATCGCGCGCAGTCCGCCGATGATGTGATCGCGCAGCCGGATGTATTCCGCGCGCATGTCGGCCACGCACTGCTGCGAACTTGTCAGCGCCGCCACCGCCGCTTTCTGCACAATCGAAGTCGGATTCGAGGTTGACTGGCTCTGCAGCTTCGTCACAGCGCCGACTACCGCCGCGGGGCCCAGCGTGTACCCGAGCCGCCATCCGGTCATGGCGTAGGTTTTCGAGAGCGACCCCACCACCAGGAAGCGGTCGCGATATTCGTTCAATGATCCGACCGAAAAATTCTTCCCCGTGTAGTTCAGATACACGTAGCACTCATCGGAAATCACCCAGATGCCCCGCTCGTGCGCCAAACGCACAACTTCGGTCATATCGTCTGGGCTCATTACCGCGCCTGATGGATTCGACGGCGAATTCAGAATGATCAGCTTCGTCTTGGGAGTGACCAGGCGCGCCACCATATCCACCGTGACGCGGAACCCCTGCGATTCGTCGGCATGCAGCAACACGCATTTGCCTCCGACGTAATTCACCATGTCTTTGAACGACACCCAGTACGGCACCGGCAGAATGACCTCGTCGCCGTGCTCGACCAGCACGGAGATCACGTTGAACAGCGCGTGCTTGCCGCCCACCGAGGCGCACACTTCTTCGCGCTTGTAGGCAGAACCAAAGTCAGTGCCATGGCGCTTGATGATCGCGTCCTTCAGTTCGAGCGTGCCCCCCACCGGGGTGTACTTCGAAAAATTGGCGTTAATCGCCGCGATGGCCGCGTCTTTGACGTGCTGCGGCGTCGAGAAATGTGGCTCGCCCGCGGTCGCGTCCACGACGTCAATTCCCTGCTGGCGCAGCTTTTCGGCTTCCGCCACCGCGGCCATGGTGGCCGAGGGTTCAATGCGGTTAATGCGTTCCGTCAGGCGGACGGGGTGGGTAACGGGCGTAATTACGGTGCTCATGATTTCTTCTTCCTGCTCCTGCGCTTGGGCTCCTCGGCCGCTTCAAACTTGTGCGCTACGTCTATTTTCTCATGGAGTTTCCGCGCCACAAGCTCGGGAACCAGGCAATCGATGTTGCCGCCGAGTTGCGCAATTTCGCGCACCAGCCGCGAACTCAAGTAGGAATATTTCTCCGCCGGCATCATGAA
>JAIQFZ010000166.1 GCA_020073015.1 Terriglobia bacterium
GACCGCGAAGTAATCGAACTTCTCCCAGTAGGTCCAGCGGCCGTATGCCGGGCGCGGGCCCATGCCGATGAACCAGCGGAGCGTCTGGCCGGCCTCGCGCAGATCGTTCATGTTGGGGACCAGCGACTCGCGATCAAGCAGATACTGCGCCCAGGTCTTGTGAGAACGGGTTTTCTGGAGCACGACATCCACGAGGTGGATGCCCGCGTAGGTGAACGTGATCAGCGCGCAGATGCGGTGGATGATCCCGGCTGCCGCGAAGCCGCCGAGCCAGCGCGAGAGCGCCGCGGCCCAGGGAAGATAGGAGAACTTGAGCGTCATGCCGGTGAGCGCGAGGCCGAGGAAACTGATGATGACGAGGATGTGCAGCTGCCGCGTGCGCGCGGTGAAGCGCCGGACTTCCTTCCCGTGCGAGTGAGCGGCCTGCTCCTTGCGCTCCTTCATCATCTGCCACGAGCGCGGCAGCCAGAGCAGCGTGTGGACGCCGGCGACCACCAGCGTGCCGACCAGCAGCGTGGTCATGAACCAGAACGTGTAGAACAGGATCGGATACTTGTTCTTGTCGTGATGGGTTGCGTGCGTGAGATACCCGGCGAACTGGCGATGCGAGCCGGGATGACACTTCCCGCAGGTCTCGACGATGTTCTGGCGCGACAGATGCGAGGCGGCGTCGTTCGGCGGCAGGATGTCGTGCGCCCCATGGCAGTCGTGGCACTTGGCGGTGGCGGCGAATCCGAGCTTCGACACCTTGCCGTGGAACGTTTCGAAGTAGCTCTTCGTGACTTCCTCGTGACAGCGGCCGCATTGCTTGAGGACGGCGAGCTTGAAGCCCTCGCTGTCCGCGCGCGTGATCTGGTGGGACGTGTGGCAGTCGGGGCAATGCGGCAGCGGCTTGTCCCCTTTGTAGACCAGCGGAGAGTGAATGCTGGCGCGGAACTTCTCGTAAATGCCGTTGTGACACTTCGCGCAGGTCGCAGCGATGTTGTTCGGGTTGACGGTCGAGCGCTCGTCGCTGGCGGGCAGCTCGCGATGCGCCGTGTGGCAATCGGCACACATCGCCGTCACCACCAGCCCGCTCTGCATCAGGCCCTTGCCGTGGATGCTCTCGACGTAGCTCTCCACGACGTTGTGTTGATTGCCTGTGTACCTGATGGCCGCCTGCTGACCCTCGCGGTGGCAATGGCCGCACAGGTTCGGCACGTTCATGGCGAACGTTGTGGCCTTCGGGTCCTTGTGGCCGCGCGTGTTGTGCACGCCGTGACAGTCCTGGCAGACGGGCGCATTGCTGTCGCCCCGCGCGGCGAGGGCGCCGTGAATGCTGGTGCCGAATTCCTTGACCACCTCGGCGTGGCAGATTGAGCAATCCACCTTGGTCGTCACAGTCGAGCAGGGACGCTCGGCGGCGAACGGATCAGTGCCGGTGTGACACTTCGCGCACGAGATATTGCGATGGATCGAGTTGCGGATCTCTTCGCGGTTCACCGCCAGCGAGATGGTCTTGCCGTCGCGTTGGACGCTGAGGTCCGGATTGTCGTGACACTTCAAGCACTGCTCATCGGCAATGCCTTCCTCGTAGAGGATCCTGCGGACCTTGTGCGGTGCGTGACAATCGACGCAGATCGGGACCTTGTTCGGCTCCTTTTCCCACAGCTCGCCGCGGATGACCTGGCGGTGCACGGCTTCGATCTGCCCGTGGCACCGCTTGCAGAGCTGCGGGATGTTGTCGCGGAAGATGCTCGAGCGCGGATCGGTATGCGGCAGGACGTTGTGCGCAGTGTGGCAGTCGATGCAGACCGCCACCACTGTGAGCCCGCGCTTGAAGAGGCCCTCCCCGTGCATGCTCTCCGAGTAGTGCTCGAGGATCTTGTCCTGGGGAATGTCATAGGTCTGGGTGACCGGCGTGCCTTCCTTGTGGCACGACCCGCACACGAACGGGATGCGGAAGCGGGCGACGCGCGATTCCGGCGACTTGACCTCGACGATGTCGTGCTTCCCGTGACAGCTCCAGCAGCGCGGCGCGAGTGGCGCTCCCGCGCTGACCTCGCGACCGTGCAAGCTGCCGGCATACACCTTGGCAACGTCCTCGTGGCAGCCGCCGCAATTGACCGGGGCGACCTTCTCCTTGTGCGGAAAGTCGGTCTTCACCAGGTCGGCGTGACAGCCGGTGCACTCGATCGTCGCATGGATGCTGGCGGAGAACTTTGCGGCGTCGACGACGATGTCGCGACCGTCCGAGGCGGTCATTCCTTCCTGCCCGTGACATGCCAGGCAGGCCTCGGTCTCCGCGCAAGACGTCCCGCTTGCGAGCGCTACAAATATCGCCGTGCCGGCGCCGACCAGCAGCGCCATCCGAAAGTGGCGGCGATGTCGCAGACCCGACATCGCGCGGCGCGCTTCTCTGCCCGTCACGCGGCCGCCCGCTGGGTGAAGTACTCCGCCTGGAGCGTTCCCCAGTCGTAGTCGGCGGCCAGAATGCGCGCCTTCGGCTTCGGCACCTCAAAACGCTTGAGACGACGCGCCTCATGGGTGGCTCGCCACGCACAGGTCGCTCGCCTCGAAGGAGAACCTTCCCTAGCCGCGAGGAATGCAGCCTGGAAAACGGCCGCCAACAACAACGTGACGAACAGGCGTAGCGATCGCAGAACTGATGCTTCCATTGCGAAATACCGCGTCCCCGCGGGAGCAACGCGCGTGCCGCACGGCTCGCCGGTGCAGTGCTCACCAACCTCGCACCTTGGCGATTCCTTGCCTTCAGAAACCACGACGGATCTGTTCTTGTCCGTAAGAATCACGCCATTCCTCCCCGCTCTGCAGGGGTGCCGTCAGTTGCCGGCACATCGCTTGCTGTTTTCCAGAGGTGTTTGCAACGAACGAAGGGCGCAAGAAGAGTAGTCTGGGCCAGCGGTAAGGTGCTCTGATGGGGAGGCGAAATGATGGTGCTGCCAGCGATCGGTGTTTCGCTCCAGTGATAGTCCCGCCGCACCCAAATCTCCCGACAACAGGTGACGGAGAATTCCGCAGAACGGAGGAGGAAGGAATGAAGGGGACAAGACATCGCCTAACCGGCGTCGCAGTTGTCGCGGCTGCCTGCGTGCTCGTGTGTGGTTCCGCTACAGTCGCGCGTGCTCAGGATGCGAAGCAGGTGTACGAGAAGAGCTGCGTGTCGTGTCACGGGTCAGGTGGAAAGGGGGACGGAGCCGCCGGCAAGATGCTCAAGCCGCCCCCGAAAGATTTCGCAACTGCCTTGAACGGTGTAGGCGATGCCGACATTGCCAAGACGATCAAAGAGGGTGGCAAGGCCGTGGGTAAGGCGGCCACCATGCCCGCGTACGGAACCAAGCTGAGCGATGAGCAGATTCAGGGGCTCGTGCAGTACGTCAAGGGACTGAAGTAATAGTTACGTGGTGTTCCCGCCTATCAGCGTCGCTGCAGTTCTCTGCTTCCCGGCTTCCTGGCAATGATCTCGCGTGTCACAGTCTTCGTCGGTGCTCTCGTCACCCTCCTCGTTGCTGCGCTACCGGCGGCCCCGGTGCGCGGCGCTCGAATTCAGGCACCAACTGTTGAACGACCTCGCCCTCGATTTTCACTGCCGGCGGATCCACCTTGTTCAAGTTTCTGTGGATGAAGACGCGGTCCGCTGGTTCGAGGAGAATGTTGTTGATGTCATCGCCGGCGAGAGCTTTGCCAAGATTGACGCTCAACACCTTGAGCTTGCCATCTGGCGTTTTGCGGAAGATTTGGGCATCGCCCAAATGAGCATCGGTCGTCGCGCCTCCCGCGAGATAGACCGCGTCGCGCAGATAGGTCGCGCCGTTGGTCAGATGATTTCCGGGATGTCGAACTTCGCCGTCGATCGTAATCACCGGCGGGTCTTCAAAGTCATATCGTCCAAACACGCGGACCGTATCAAAGGGTTTGAGGACGACATCCTGGTCCTTGCCGGCCAAAGCATTTCCCAGATTGAAGGCAAGAACGGAGGGGGTATAGTCAGGCGCGTTGAGGCGGATAATCTCGGCGTGTTTTTCGCTGGGCTCAGGAAGAAGATCCCGGTAGGACTTGATCAGATCGGTCACCTTCATGCCATCGCGGTAGGCGAACTTGCCCGGGCGAACCACATGCCCATCGAGATAAACCGTCTTGTCTGCGTAGGGAAGAATGGGAGAGATCTTGATCTTGTCGCCATCCTGGATCGGAAAATCCTCCAGCGCCTTGGTCACCGACTCCTGGTTGTTGTCTTCCGGAACATCGAGTCGCAACATGGTGCGGCTCAGATGGGCCTCTACGCGCTCGACGTCAACGTGGCGCAGCGTGCCAGAATGCAACACACCACCCGCGAGTTCCAGCACCTCCGCCAGACTTTTCTCGCCCTTGATTTCGTACACCGCCGGCCGGCGCACCATGCCTTCGATCGTCACCTCCGGACCAAGAGGAGGAACCAGAATCGTGTCGCCCGGCTGTAACCCCTGCAAACCGGTGCGGATCCCATGCAGGAGCAAGTCGTACACATCGATTTCCTGGACCAGCTGTTTTCCCCGGTAGTGCCGCAAAGTGCGTAAGGAACCGCGCGCGGTGGGGCCACCCGCAAGGTAGAGGGCATTGAGCGGCGTGGACAGTGAACTCACGTCGTATGCGCCCGCGCTTTCCACGTCCCCGACAACGTAGACTCGTACCGTTCGCAACCGGGAAAGCGACACGTCTGCTTCTACGTCGCGAAACTGCGTCCGCAGTGTTTTTTGCACCAGGCGCTGCACTTCGCCCAGACTTCGTCCGGAAACTTCCACGACCCCCACTTCCGGCAATGCGACCCGTCCTTCGCGGTCCACCACCCGCAGGAGTCGCTCGGAAACTCCGCCCCAGAGTTCGATGGTCACTCCGTCGCCCGGCCCGAGAACGTACTCCGGGCCCACGGGCATGTCCATCGGCAGATCATCAAAGTTGCCGGTACCATTACGAAAGACGTCGGCGCCAAAACGCTCCGCTGTTGTCGGCTGTGCGGAGTACTGCCAGTAAAGGTCGTAGAGAGAAGGCACATCTGCATACGGGTTGGGCCGGTGTTGCAATCCATGCTGAGCGGTTTGTGCCTCTCGGTTTCCAAACGTAGTTCGTGGTTTGGCAGGAGCTCCCGTCGGTTGGGCCGGCAGCGAAGGGACACCTCGGCTGGTCTGGGGAAGGTCGTAAGTAGAAGTGGAAGACCCAGGTGGAGCAAGAACCCTTCCGCCCGTGCTCAAGTCCGGGACCGTCAAAGAAGCCTTACTAATGCCCGCTTGCAGAGGGGACAACTCATCGGGACCGAGACGGGGGAGACGGGGAGTGGGGTCTGGCAGACTCTCGTTGATGTCGTCTGCGAATGGTTGGGATTCGGCTCGGTCAATCTGTCGCCGCCGGTCTGGTGTCGACGCAGGACCCGGCGGAACAGTTTGCACCGGTGGAGTGAGCGAAACCGCCGGCGCAGTTTCTCTCGTCCGGGCGTCGACCGCCACGCTCCGTTTCAGTTCGTCCTGCGTGGGCTTGGCACGAATATAGTAGCGATTCTCGATTTCATGGGTGATCAGGACACGGAGGCTCTGGTCCTCCTGAACGAGACGGAAAAACGAGTCGTCATTAAGATCCTTGGGATCGACTAATCTGCCCTGCTGATCTGCCTTGCGCACGAACACGCGCTTTGCCTGCAACAGAAGTCCAGGCTCCTTACGCAGTAAATCGATGATGGTGTCGGCGGAGAGCGCGACCAGATCTTCGCCATTTGCGGCGCTGGGGCTGGCCTGGGCCATCGCAAAGGAGCCGCTGAACATGCTTAACCCCAGCGCCAAGATCGCCGATCCAACCCCGAGATATAAGGGATATTGAAGTCTCCGCATAGGACTACCACCTTCCAGCAAGAAATCTCAGCTCGGAGCACCCGGCAGATCCGGCAAGGCACTGAACAGGTTCACTTGGTTGATCCAGTGTCAAGGCAATCCCACACCGCAGTCAGACCGGGCGAACACAATTCTTCCAGTAGTTTCAGCACGGGGTGACGTCGCACTCGTCCACTTCGAGCGAAATCGAACGCATCAGGGACTCGATGGAAAGCACCAACCGGGAGCGGCTGTTCCGTCTGACCAGGATGCCCTCGGTATCAATCAGGGGGCCCGCGATGACACGCACGCGACGGCCTTTTTGCAGGTAGGGATGCGGCTGAACATCGACGCCCGAAACACTTCCGACGCTAATGGCCGTGATTTCCTGGTCGGGCACAACGGCGGGTCTGCCCTGAAAGGTTACAAAACGGGCAACGCCGGGCACCGTGAGCACAGAGAGCCGGTCCTGCAGCACGACATTGACAAAGACATATCCGGGGAAGAGCGCTATTTCGATTTCCTTCCGGCGGTCTTTCCATTGTCGGAGACTGGAGTACAGGGGAAGAAAATAGGCAACACGCCTGGCGTCCAGAAGCTGAGCCACTTGCTTCTCATGTCTTGGGTACACAGAGATGGCGTACCACTTAGCCGCAAGAAGTGGTTGATCTACCGCCGGAATCGTGGTTACTGTCAGCGGCACCAGGGCAACCCGCTCGACTTGTGATCGCAAACTGTACATGGTGAAAAGAATCCGTCTGGATGTGGCTTCGCCAACTCAGTTACATCACGTAAATCGATATAACCACTTCTATATCAACCGGTTGTAACAATATTCCAGGTTGCGTCGGCACTGCCCCACTTCCGTGTGGTCTTAGATAACAAGGTCACCCACCTGCGGCGGACGTGCCCTTAGTGCGTTCAGAAGCGTAGCTTCGGAGCTCCCCATTTGTTTGGAGCGGATATCGACCACCGCCCAGTAATACATTCCTTGGTTTCGCTCTGGAGCCAGCGCCAGAATCCTCATATGCGGGAATCGCCCCAGGAGAAAACCGCACAGGGCGGAATGCTGTTCTGGATTGTCGAGGGCCAAGATTAAAACATCCGGTTGCACTTCCTCCACAATCTCAGTCAGTTGCGACTCCTCGAGAACCTCGCCCACGATTTCGATGTCGGACTGGTCGGCGATCGTAGCCAGCACAAGCTCCCTCATTAAACGAGGCCGGTTTGCGACGAGCACGCGCACACGCTTCAAGGTAGTAACTCCTGAAATGCGTTTGTACATCGTGACTCACTCCGGCAACAAGGTTCAATTTGGATCTCCATATTCCTGTCGTGTGACCCTATAGAAAGTACCTAACAGTACCAATCAGTGGTTCCATAAACAGGGTCCATTAGTTGGCTGGCCGGATGTCTACTTGTGTAGCAGAGCTGGCGCGGGCTATGAAGACCCTGTGGCGTGGGGTACGAAGGTAGGCTAGCTGAAAGTAGACATAGACGGATGCGTAATGTGGAAGGTCAGGCCGCGGCCCGTGGTACGCTGTGGGCTCAAAGCTGCGAGGGGCCCCACCAATAGCGGGGTTAGCTAGAGGAGTGTGGAATTGTCTTTGCAGCGTATCGTCGTTTTCCTTCTAGCAGAGAATTGCCTGCTCCGCGAAGCTTTGGTACGAGTCCTCCGAAAGAAAGACGACATCGTCGTGGCGGATGCCATTGCTTTCTTGCCTTCCGCTTTGGATAAGATCTCGGCCGTGAATCCCGATGTAGTGCTGTTGGACTCCGCAAGTATCGCGTTGACGGGTCCGCGCGTGGTTTCCCGCATGCGGCAGGCAGGGGAGAACTGCAAAGCCGTCATGGTCGGCATGGAGGAAGATGAGGGTACTTTTTTGCGGGCCGTGGGCGAAGGGGTCGTAGGCTATGTTCTGAAGGACGCGTCTGCCGCCGAGATCGTTCGCGCGATCCGAGCAGTCGCAGCCGGCGAGGCGGTCTGCCCGCCTCGACTTTCGCTCTCCCTGTTC
>JAIQFZ010000030.1 GCA_020073015.1 Terriglobia bacterium
CAACACGCAATACCAGCTCGATCGATCTCCCAGATCCAAACCGATCGTCAGTTTCTGCTCGGAACAATTCCTGCTCTGCTTTGCCACTGCGGTGCTAACCTTCTTCCTTGCCGGTCTCCTTTATCTCTTGCGCTTCGAGTGCGTCGATAACTTGGGAGCGTACCGCATCCCGTCGGAGACCGGCCTTCTCATCCCATCTGGTTTCAACAGTAATGGCGAAATCTCGCTGTCTCGGCATACACTTACAACGTCGGACGGCCTGAGGACATGCTGAATCTTGCCAAAGCCGCGCTTCTTCTCGCGTTCCTTCTTACGTTTGCCGCGATTGGCTTTGGTTGCGCCTTCAATCCAGATTGGGGTATGAGGCACTTTGGACGCAGTCTCATGGGCGGCGGTGAGCTACGGAAGGACTGGAACCGGATGCAGATGTCAGCAGTCGGCCTGATTTTCGCTGGTGTTGCGCTGTATCTCGTTTACGTTCTGATTTTCAAATAGGCGCAGCCTGCCCAAATTGGCGAAACATCCCAATAGCAATTATTGACCGAGCGCCGGGCTAGGTATCGACCACTGGCTCCATAGCCGAGTCGCCAACGAATGGGATCGTTATTCCGAGCCAATCGTCATCCTTGGTTTCAAACCCCACATCCCATCGAATGGGCCGCTCCTGCGGGTCCTCGACCCCAAAGCTCATTAGCTTGACTGCAGTAAAGATGTCCTGCGGCAGCTGCTGGTTTCGCCAATCACGAAAGACCTGTTCTAATCTCGGACGGCATGCCTTCAGGATGGAATCGTACCGAGGCGGCAAGGCTAGGTAAAACTGTCGCACGTCTGGGTTCGGGCCACTCTCTCCTCCTCGTAGCGCGATTCCGACAACCCTGCCGGTCGCTGGGAAAGTCCACTCGCATTCCCAGTAAGACCGCTCTGGGTGCTTGTCAATATGCATGAATATCAACTTCCCAAAGTCAGGGTCGGTCATTCGCGGCGGGGACAACCAGAGCTTGAGATTGTGCAGGCAACTCATCGGCGTCAATTCCAGCGCCAACATCTTACTCCGCGCATCCATCGGCGTCCCGTTGTTGTTGAAAGATCGCGATTTTACTCATTGACCCTTTTTTGACCAATGCGGCCGATTACCTTGGAACTGTGACAACCGATCCCCTCTCGCGGTGAAGTTGTGAGGCAACCCCCGGCGAGCCGATTTGAATTTTTGTGTGACAAAGTGTGACAAGATTGGCTAGCGGAGTGTTTGCAAGTGCTTGAAAATATGGTGGAGCTAGTCGGGATCGAACCGACGACCTCATCGTTGCGAACGATGCGCTCTCCCAGCTGAGCTATAGCCCCAAAGCGTGGTGGACGACTACGATTTTCAATTTTACCAGCCATGAGCGGGTTTCGACTATCCACGGTCGGAATTTCCGGCGCCCTTCGCAACGGCGACCGGCAAGCCACGCAGAATCCTGCCCACCGTGATCTGGATCACAGTCTCATGTTCGCCGCTTCCGGTACATTATTGTCACGTATGGGCGGATTCTCCATTTTGACCAACCGCAAGCGCGCCCTGGTCGCCCTGGTGCATTCTGTCGTGTTTCTCATGATTGCGGTGCGGCAGATGGTTGCGGCCAGTCCGGCCGCCGGCATCTGGGTGCCGTCCATGGTGTCCCGGGGCACGTGGATTCTCTGCGGAATCTTTATCCTGGTCTCGGCCATTCTGCTGTGGCTCTTCGTCATTTCCCGCGGGTGGATGGAGAAAATCTACTTCGCACTCTGCACCGTCAGCGCCACCTCGGGTCTGTTGCGCACCGCTGCCGGAGACCATGCGTTTCATGCCGGCCTCTACATTCGCGTCGTCATGCTGGTCAGCGCGGTCCTGGTGGGATCGCTGATCGTTCGCATGCACTCGGAGTACACCGAGAGTAGTTCCTGACCTCGGCGTCCCATGAGTTCAGTATCGATAGGGCCGGGCGCGACCCATCCTGTCAAGCCCCCTTTTCGTAGCCAATTTCCTGCATCTCTGCTAACGAGGGACCGCAGACAGGAACAACTGGAGAAAGCAAAAAGCCGCTCCCCTCGGCAGACTGTCTGCTCAATAGGTGCAAAAGATTTCTTCTGTAAGCATGAGTAGTTCGTCTCCAGAGACCCTCGTGATAGAGGAAAGTCTTTTGTAAAGTGGAGCTTGCGATCCCCTTCCCGGTTGCTCCTTCGGCGCAATAACTGCTGTTTCCCAGACACCCGGCTTGGTGGCCGATCTCCTCATGGAGTAATCCGTTTGATCATCTATTTTCTGTTGTCCAAGGGGATCGGGAGGAACTCAAGTTCCCACTACCGTCTCCTCTCGACCACGCTGCTGGTGTGTATGGCGTTGGTTTCTGTCTCTTTCGGACAGGAAGCGTTTTTGACCGGCCGCTCGGACAACCAGCGGACGGGCGCCAATGTCAAAGAAACCCTACTGGCGCCCAGCAATGTGAACAAGAACAGGTTCGGCCGCCTGTTCAACTACGCCATCGATTATCAAGCGCTGGCGCAGCCGCTGTACGTTCCCAACGTGACGATCCCCGGACTCGGAACCCACAGCGTTGTGTACGTGGCCACGATGGCGGATTCGGTGTACGCGTTCGATGCGGATAGCAATCAAGGCGCGAACGCTGCGCCCCTGTGGCAAGTGAACTTCACCGATCCCGCCCACGGCATTACCACGGCCAGTGTGGCGACCTCAACCCTTCCATGCGCGAGTACGGAAACCGGTGGACCCGGCTTCACCCAGGAAGGAATTGTTTCAACGCCGGTGATCGATTCCGTCACCGGCACCCTTTACGTCGTGGCTAAGACACTGGAAAACGGAACCGTTCGTCATCGTCTCCACGCCCTCGACATTACGACCGGTCAAGAGAAATTCGGCGGCCCGGCTCTGATCACCGCTACCAGCACCAGCAATAAGGGACATGTAACGGTTTTCAACAGCCTGCACCAGAAGAACCGGCCTGGATTGCTCCTGCTGAATGGGGTCATCTACATAGGGTTCGGCTCGAACTTCTGCAACGACGCCAACAGCGGCTGGGTCCTTTCCTACGACGCTGCCAGTCTGTCACAACTCGCTGTGTTCAACGCTTCGCCCGACCACGGATTGACTTCCATCTGGCAAACCGGCAACGGTCTGGCTGCCGACGAAGCCGGCAACATCTTCGTGGAGACCGCCGAAAGCGGCAGTGGCTTCGATGTCCCAAGCGGTGGTCAGACTTTTTGCAACAGCGTCGTGAAGCTCGCCCCCGATCTCACGCTGGCCGATTATTTCACCCCGTGGAGCGTGGCCTTCCTCAACGCCAACGATCTTGACTTGAGTTCGACCGGAGCCCTTGTCCTCCCCGATCAGGACGGCCCCTATCCCCATGAACTCATCGCGGGCGGCAAGCAGGGTTTCGTCTATGTTCTCAATCGCGACGCCATGGGAATGTATTCCGCGAACGATAGCCAGGTTCTGCAGGAACTCCCTCTGATTCCGGGGGAGACCAGCAGCACGATCAGGGACGCCTTGTTCAGTTCCCCCGCCTACTGGAACAACACTGTGTACTTCGCCCCAATTGGCTCTCCGATCCTGGCTTTCCCGTTGTCCGGCGGATTGCTCGGCACGCCCCTGACCACCGGAAAATATTCCGCGCTTCACACCCCGTCCATTTCAGCCAATGGCAACACCAGCGGAATTCTGTGGGTCATCAACGGCACGCAACTCCTCGCCTTTGATGCCGTTTCTCTCCAACTGCTCTATGGCACGAATCAGGCCGCCAACGGGCGCGATAAATTGCCGGCCCTCGGCCATTTTGTCACTCAAACCGTGGCCAACGGCAAGGTCTATGTTGCCACGCGAACGACTCTCGAGGTCTACGGGCTCTTCCCGACTCTGACCTTGGTGAGCGGCGCCAACCAGACTGCCCCCGTGTTCACGGCTCTCCCTACACCCATCCAAGTACAGGCCAGCGACCCTTACGGAGCGGTTGGAATTCCGGGTGCAAACGTGACCTTCAGCGACGGGGGAAAGGGGGGCACATTTAACCCACCGTCCGCCGTCACCGATTCCAGCGGCTTTGCCAGTGCTACGTACACCCTCCCGAAAAAATCGGGTACATACACTCTAACCATTTCATCCCCCACCTTCGGCAACCTCACCGCCACCGAAACGGCTCTGCCGGGCGCACCCGCCAAAATTGTTTCTTACGGCGGAGCGAAACAAAGCGGCACAGCCGGTTCCGTCCTGCCCAAGCCCATCGTGGCCCAGATACGAGACGCTTACAATAACGGTGTTCCCGGCGTCACTGTGAACTTTTCCGCGACCGGGGACGGATCACTCAATCCCACCTCGGCTGTCACCGATGCGTCCGGCCTGGCGCGTACCGTCTTCCAATTACCCACCACGGTGGGCACCTTCTACGTCACTGCCAGTTCTACCGGCCTGAAGAGCATCAAATTTCCGGAGTACGTGGTCGCCGGTCCCTAGCCTGCGCCACGTGGTATCCGGTAATAACCAGACTGTAGCCGCGGGCACGGAGCTACCCGCGAACCTGATTGTCCTTGTGGCCGACCAATACGGCAACTTGATCATCAACGCCACTGTCACCGGAGCCGCCAGCCCCGCCGTTTTCGCCGAGACTGCGCAGTAGCAAAGCGGCGTTACGCCGCCAAGGTGCTGGGCCGACTCTGGCGAGCTGAAACGATCCGGGCGATTGCTCATCACTTCCGTACCTCGTCCCCGGTTACTGGCGCGTGGGACAGAGGGCCTCACGGTTTCGACCAGCCGTGCACATACGTGTCAAAATCAGCTATCCCCAGTCAAGGGGAAAGCGGCTACAATAGCGACAATCCATTCGCAACCGGAGGTCGATGTGAAGCGTAGGCATCGTTATGGCGCTGTTGCAATTTGGTGTGTTGGTCTCTTTCTTCTTGCCACGGTGCTTTCAGCTCAGAAATCCACGAATCGTTCCCGCACCGGAGTTCCGCAGGACTGGACGCAGCGCCACATCATATTCAGCCGCGAAGGGCTCTTGCAACATCCCGACCTGATTAACCTGGAACCTCGGGTCTTCCATCAAGCGATGCAGCGGTGGCAAAGGCCTAATTCGGACATTTTTCACGGGGCCGACGCGGCGCAGACTCCCTCAATCGGCGTCGCGAATCAGCGAGACTGGAGTGTCAATCTGCGGGGCCGGATTTCTCCGAATATGTTTCCGGCCAAGTATTCGTTTGATCCAGCCGCAGCCCCTAGCTGCGCAAACGACTACGTCGTATTCGGGACGACAGCGCCCGGCGTGACGGGCGGCTCGGCCAATCTGGTTGCTTTCAACAATCTCTATGCCGGTCCCGGCGGGTTGTGTGGTGCGGATCCCAACGTGTTGTTCGGATATAACATCACGACCGCGACGGGGGGCAAAATTGTAACTTCCCCGGTGATCTCGGTAGATGGAAAGAAGATCGCTTTCGTGGAAAGCGGGGGACCTACCGCGGTCTTTCATGTCTTGACTTGGACCGCCGGCCAAGGAGGAATCGGTACTGCCGCCGCGCCCACCATGACGTCGGTGCCTTTTAGCGCTGGCAACAGCACTACCTCGTCCCCGTGGGTGGACTACGGCGGCGACATTGCCTACCTGGGTGCAGACGACGGCAAAGTGTACAAGATTACAGGCGTCTTTAAAGGAACGCCGACGTTGGCAGGAGCTCCCTGGCCGGTGACGGTGAGTGCGAACTTCCACCTGACTCCGCCGGTGCTCGACAAGGGGCGGGAACTGCTCATGGTCGGAAGCGCCAACGGAAATCTCTACCGAATCAACACGGCAACCGGAGCTCTGACGGCCTTGGTCATCGGCCGGGGCACAAATCACGGCATCCTGGCCCCACCGATCGTGGACATCACCAACGGTACGACATTCGTTGTGAGCTCGAATGACAGTACTACCGGCGTGCTGGTCGAAGTCGACACGGCAACTCTCACGCAACTTGCGAAGGCGCGCATCGGACAGGCGTCCGCTTCGGGAACCGCGGTCAACCTTTACCAACCCGCGTTCTCGGACAGCTACTACAACAACCCGAGCACCGGAGTGGTCCGGCTCTGCGGAACGGGAGCCGCCGATACAACTCCCTGGCAATACGCTTTCGGTTTCACCGGACGCACGATGCAAACCACGGCATCGTTTTCACAGCAACTGGTCACCTCCACGTTGGCCCGCTGTACAGGCTGGACCGAATTCTTTAATCCCAACATCGGCGTCGGCGGAACCGACTTCTTCTTCTTCGGATTGACCCAGGACTGTACCGCTCCCGGCACTGGTGCCACCGACGGCTGCGTGGTGGCGCGCAGCAGCGATACGGTCTTGACCAAAGCGACTCTCACCGGCGGCCCGAGCGGGATCGTAGTCGATAACTACAGCACGGCTGGCCAAGCTTCCAGTATTTATATGATGGCCAAGAATGTGAACACAGCGTACAAATTTACCCAGAACGGGTTGCAGTAGAGGAATCGTCCATTCACGTTGCGCGGCCTTGGACTGGCGGGCGAATCTAGCTGAGTGTCGTCACGTCCGCAACGACCGCTTGCGTCCTGCGAGATCGTCTTCCGGGATGTGCGCAAAGACTGTTCCTGTGAATGGACCCGGCAGAGATCCTCCAGCAACCGATTGATGGGGTATTCCGACCAAATTTCTATTCGACCGGGTCCAACCAGCGGACGGCCGAGTTGCATCCTATTACCCGCGTCCACGTAAACCCCGGAGCCGCGTCCGGGCAGAGTAAAAGACCAACCCGTTCCCCAGCGAGCGATTCTGCCGACTTCAAGTCAAACGCAGTACGTTTCCCGAGACTGGGAGAATCCCATGATTCCGCTGAAGCCCGGGCTGCTGGGTTCAATGATGTGCGTGGGAGTTGCGTCTGTCATCCTGAATGGCTGTGGCGGTGGGGCCAACAACAATCCGCCTCCCCCTCCTCCAACCCTGAAGCACGTGGTGATCATTTTCCAGGAAAACCGCACACCCGATAACCTTTTCCAGGACCCCGTGCTGATCAACCAGGGCGCCGATATCGCCCAAACCGGGCAGACTTCCACCGGGCAGACAGTTCCGCTTACCCAGGGTTCGTTGCTAACAAACTACGATCTGGACCACAGTCACCGAGCGTTCTTGAATGCCTGGAACAACGGCGCAATGAATGGGGCAGACCTGGTCCGGTGTAGTCCCAGTCAGAACTGCCCTTCCAATCCCCAATACCAATACGTGAACCCGTCCGAGGTGCAACCCTACTTCACCATGGCCGAGACGTACACCTTCGGCGACCGGATGTTCCAGACCAACCAGGGACCGAGTTTCCCAGCGCATCAGTACATCCTGGCGGGTACCTCTGCGATATCGGAAACGAGCACCACGTTTGTCGCCGACAATCCGTTCAACGATTCTCGCCCGGATGGCACCAACTGGGCGGGATGCCTGGCGCCTCCTGGTTCGGAGGTCAACTCCATCGATACCAGCAATCCGGATCCGCACACGCCTGAGACCGTGATCACACAGCTGTGTTATGAACATCCCACGCTGACGGATCTGCTGAATACCGCCAACATCAGTTGGAAGTATTACGCACCACAGGCTGGCTCGATCTGGACGGCGCCGGATGCGATCCAGCACATGTGCGTGCCTTCGGGGCCAGCCGACGCGACCGTGTGCACTGGATCCGACTGGACCAACCATGTTGTGATCGAAGGATCAGGAAACCAGATCGTTCAGGACATCGCGGCGGGACAACTTCCCGCCGTGAGTTGGGTAATCCCCAATGGCGCGGCCTCGGACCACGCCAACGGCAACCAGGGCAAGGGACCATCCTGGGTGGCATCCATCGTGAATGCTATTGGTCTGAGCCCGTACTGGGCCGACACGGCCATCATCGTTACCTGGGATGACTGGGGCGGGTGGTACGACCATGTGCCGCCGCCGCAGATTCGCGACTCCTATGAATACGGGCTGCGCGTGCCGCTCATCGTGATCTCACCTTATGCGAAGCCGGCCTTCATTTCGCACGTAGATCACGATTTCGGCAGCATTTTGAAATTCACTGAGAAGGTCTTCTCTCTCGGGGAGATCGACCCGGCGGTAGGTTATGCGGACTCGCGCTCGGACGATCTGTCGGATTGCTTCGACTTCACGCAGACGCCGCTGGTGTTCCAGTCGATCGCCGCGCCGCTTGGCGTGGACTATTTTCTGAATGACAAGTCTCCGCCCACGCCCCCGGACAGTGACTGAGGCGGTGTTGCGGTTTCCTATTCGGGAAGTTGAAGTTCCTGTTGCCCGATTGTTTGCTAGCGATCCCCGCCCACTGCGCGCTCGTCGCTCCATCGTGGTTTTGGTTACTGGGGGATGAGGAGAAAGCCGGCGTTTTCTGTGTGGTTGTGTTCGCCCCAGCCTACAATTTCGCCGCGGTCGTTAATGCTGGAGGCGACTTCCAGCGTCCAGGTGGGATCGGAGGCAATCAAGCGGTTGAGATCCTGGCGGCCGCGAGCCTTGTCCCAGACGAAAGCGCGTTGCTCTTCGGGCTTTGCGCCATACGAACCGACGATCACGCCATGATTGTTGAGGGCGAGCGGTTGGCTTTGGGGCAATTCGAGTTGTTGCCGCTTGCCTGCCTGATACAAGAAGAGGCCCGCGGGATCGGAGCGCAGCACGACCTGTCCGAGATCGTTGAGGGCGAGCACAGAACTAAACTGTTCTGAAGGCAGGCCGAGGCGCCGAGTGCGGCCGACGCCGGCCCAAAGAAAGGCGTGGTAGCGGCCTTCCGTGTCATAGGTGTCGCCCCCGATCTGGCCTTGTTGGGAAACGGCTTTCGCAATGCCAGCGCAGCAGATGCCCAAAACTTCGGGAGCATTGTTTTTCGCCCGACGATGGTGCCCGCGTCATTGATGCCGAGGGCACGCGACTGCTCGCCAGCAAGAATCAGAACTTTTCGCTGGCGAAACAGGAAAGCCAGGCGGCGGCCGGAATCGGCGCTGTAAGCCGTGCCAACGGCATCGCCCTGACGATTGATGGCGGCGGCTTCGGCGATGGGAAACTCGGCGGGCAGGTCGATCTTCTGCAATCCATCGCGCGAGGTCCAGAGCGCGGCTTTCTGGTCGGGCGTGGTTCCGGCGACCGATCCGAGAGCGCTGATCGCAAGCGGGCGGAGCGGCAGTTCCACGAGTTTGTAACGAGGCATGCTGCTGGTAGAGCGCTTGGCTTGCGCGAACGCAGCGGTCGCGGCAAGCGTGGCAAGCGCGACAAGGGCGACGATGGTGCGATGCCGGATCACAGATCTCGCTCTGTCGGCCAGACTGCAGCGGCGAAGATCATTGCACGGTTTCAGTAAAGGTAATTGTGTTTATTCCCGGCACGCTCGCGGTGATGTGTACGGTCCCGGTTGTGCCGGGTGTCGTGTAGATCGTGCTGGCTCGTCCGGTGCTGTCGGTGGTCACGGTCGTTGCGGAAAAGCTTCCACCCGATCCGCCGTCGCTGAAAGTCACAACCGCTCCGGTGACTCTATACCCGTTAGCATCCTGCACCTTGACTACGAGCGGCAGCGGCAGGGGAGTGGAAACCGGACCGGTCTGTTTATTCCCCGAAACAAGTACTTGCTTGGCGGCTGGTCCCGAAGTGGATGTCTCTTTAAAGGTAGCGGGCAAAAAACCTGGACTGGTGCAGCTAATGGTGATTGTGACTATCTTTTTCGGCAGGGTGTAGGTGGTGGAGGCCCGTCCGGTATTGTCCGTGACCATTGTCGGTTTGCTGAAGGTACCGCCGACGCCTCCGTCCTTGCAGGTGACGGTAATGTTCGGGATCGCATCGCCGGCATACGCATCGCTAGCGAATATTGTCAGGGGAACCGGCAACGTCGATTGGAGCACACCCACCTGATTGTTCCCGCCCACCGGTGTAATAGTGGACAAGAGGCCGTACACGGTCAGTGCCGCGGTTCCGCCCATATAGACCTTGCCGTTGGCTACCGTGGGCGGGATGAAGTTGGCGACCCCATTCAGGGTGTCGCGTCCCTTTGCCGCCTGGTTGGAAGCGTACAGCTGATTGGCAAGATTCGTGGCGTCGAAGGCGTACAAAATTGCCGCAGTGGCAGAGTGCTTGATAGCCCAAAGGATGCCGTGGCTGCTGCCGTTGGCGGAAATGGACGGGGTTCCGGGGCCGAACAAGTTGAACACAGATGGAGTCTGGGAAACGGGCTGGGAGGAGAGTAAATCGTTGCTCAGGGTGAACTGCTTGATGAAATCTCCCTCGCCACTCAAGTACACACTGCCATTCCAGTAGGTGGGAACGCTGGTCAGTTCTCCGGTGGAAACCCCGGGGATGGACTGGACGATCTGGCTATCGCTGGCGGCGTTGAACCCACCCATAGTGTCGCGGTCCACGACGTAGACCGTACCTTCCTTCCCTCCGCCGATCACCTCGTGGGTGTGAGGCATGTCCTGGTCGGGGAGAAGCGCGATGCCTCCGCCACCGAGATCGAGGTCGTTGTCTGCGAGGAACTGCTGGTTGTAGGGAGTGAAGTAGTCGAGGACGGTAAAGGTGCTTCCGCTCAACTGCAGATGAAGGAGGCTGTCGCCGTAGTCGACACCTCCGCTCGAGGCATTAAAGGTTCCGTTGCCGCTCGCGAAGAAAATGGTGCCGTCGGTGTCGGCGGCGGGGCCCCCGCCCGCTTGCCAGATCGCTCCCTGCTTCCCGTTGGGCGTGGTAGAGAAGGCGGCGAGTTGCTGCAGGGTCGTCGCGTTATAGGCCAGCAACCAGCCGTGGTAGGCGAACGTGTCACAGCCGTTGCTGCCAAACGCTACGTAGACCGCGCCATTCGACAGCAACAACGCCGGCCGCTGCATCTGGAACGTGGGGTTAAAGATCAACATGCCCTTGGCGTTGGGAACGGCCGCGCTGATCACCGTCGGCGGCAGCTTGTCGAGGCCAGTTGCAACATCGAGGGCGTGCAACCGGAAGACGTGGGTGCCGTTCTCGAGAGTTTTTGCGACAACATACAGCGTGCCTGCGACCGCGTCGATGACGGGAGTGCTCGTAATGCCGACTTCGCTGAAATGCGTACCGGTACAACCGTGATCGGAAATCGGGACACTGGTGATGCCCGCAGCAGGATTGATGAAGCTGGTGTACCAGAGTGGGGCGGCATTGTCGTCCAAGCTACTGTCTGCGTCGAAGGCGTACACGCTATCGTGCTGCGTTGCAATGTAGACGACATTGTGGGTCGAACCGTCGGGGAACAGGACTTCTGACAAATAGAGCGGTTGACCGACGATGTAACCATCCGTAGCTTGCCGAAAAAGCTTACCAAAATGATTGACGTTCACGTTGGCCGGCTTAAGAAACACCTCATTTGTGTTCTGGCCAGTACGGGAAATGTCGTTGTGCTCGGTCAACACCGCGACTTGGGTGGCCGCGGGGACCGCTGCCATCCATGCCACAAGCAGCCATAGAAAGCAGAGTGTGAAGGCGGATCGGGATAAAGCGGTGCGTGGTCCCTGCCGCGAGATGGGACGAGCCGATAGGTTTGCGTTTTCTGGTATGCACGTCATTAATCTGGATTCCACAGGACCCTCTAAGCCCCTCGCCTAGTTCGTCTAGAAGTTGGTCTTCGCCTGATTCATCAATCAATGGAAACAGGCATCTGAGGCCACGAATCCGTGGCACGGCTTACGTTATTAGGGAGAAGACGTACCCTTCTCGCAGCGGGGGAACGGCGGACTTTTGCTCGCAGCAGGATAGATTTTCCTATCGTTTAGGGGGTGTGTCAACATGCAAAGTTTTGCACGTGGCGGCCCTTGCCGGCCCCCTCGAAATCAAACAGATATAATTTGGAGGTGAAGCAATCGAAGGTGCGTCAGGTCGCGTCGGCGGATTTCCCCACTCGCTGGGGGAACTTCCTGATTCACGGTTTCACGACCGGCGCCGGCAACGGGTCCAGCAAAACCGAAGAAGGGGTGGCGCTCGTCATGGGCAACGTGCAGTCCGGATCGCCACTTGTCCGCATTCATTCCCAGTGCCTCACTGGCGACGTGTTCGGCTCCTTGCGCTGCGACTGCCGCCAACAACTGGAAATGGCGCTCTCCATGATTGCCGAACAGGGCACCGGAATCCTGATCTACGAGCAGCAGGAAGGCCGCGGCATCGGACTCATGGCGAAGCTGCAAGCCTACGCGCTCCAGGACAGCGGGCTCGACACGGTGGAAGCCAACGAGCGGCTCGGCTTCAAAGCCGACCACCGCGAATTCCAAATGCCGGCCGAGATTCTGAAAGCCCTCGGCATAAGGCAGGTGCGGCTGCTCTCGAACAATCCCGACAAAGTGGCGGCGCTCGAACGGGCTGGAATCAAAGTCACGGAGCGCGTGCCCTGTGAGGTGGCGCCCACTGCCCACACGGAAGACTACCTGAAGACCAAGCAGGAAAAGATGGGCCACTTGTTCACGAAGCGATAGCCATCGACCTGCTGGAAGCGCCGCGCGTCCCGTCCCGCATTTCAATTTTTCAACAGCCGCTGAAGTTCTGTTTGATTCCTGGCCGGCAGCCGATCGAGGGTGGCCCGCGCCAGCGCCACATAAACGTCGCGCACTGCCGGATACTTCTTCAGTACCACCAGATGCTTCGCCACCGTCGTTGCGTCCCCTCGAATGATCGGCCCGCTGAAAGAATGCTCCGGGCCCAGCCGTGAATAGTTCTCCAAAGTCTGGCGGATGATTGGCATGCTCATCCGCCTTGCATCCGTCCGCGTGAGCCCTGCCGTAAGAGCGGCCTCTTCCATCGTCACCAGAAATGCCAGCCAGAGTGGCGAAGTGAATGTCGCCCACGCGTGGTAAGCCGCTTTGCGTGCCGCCGGTAACGCGAAGCTCTTGCCGCCCAGGTCGCGAACCACGCGCCGCGCCAGTCGCGTTGCCACGGCATCGCCCTCCAGCGCAAACGGCACACCGGCTAGCGAAGGATGAGACCCTGGGACGAACGTCATCAGCGGATGAACGGAAGCAACCGCTGTGCCGCCCTTCCGCAGAGACTCAAGTTCGCGGCTGAGCAGCGCTCCGCTGGAGTGAAAGGCAAAGCGGACTTTACCTTTGGCGCGGGTGGCCAGGGACGAAGCGGCTTCGCGAATCGCGCGATCCGGGACGCACAACCACAGCAACTCGGCATCAAGTGTCGCCGTTCGCATGGTAACCGCCCGTGCGCCCGCCTTCGACGCGAGCGTGCGGGCCGGCCGGAGCGGGCGGGGCGAATTCCTGGAGATAATCTCGGTCACGAAGTAGCCACACTTGTGCAGCGCCACGGCCAGAAATGTCGCCAGGCTCCCCGCTCCAACAATGGCCACTCGAGGCTTTCTCGTCACGCGCGCAGCATATCATTCCAGCTACATCGGATGCGCGGTCATGTCGGGCGAGAAATCAGTAGCGCACGATATATAGTTGATCATGCCTAAGTTCCGCCGTTCGAAATGCAATCAAGCCCGTGTCCTCTCCTCCCGCGTCGCATACCAAGGCCCGGTGTTCCACGTGACCACTGATCACGTCGAAGAGCCCGGCGGGATTCGCGCGCGCCGCGACGTCATCCGGCAGTCAGGGTCGATCGTCGTGCTGGCGGTCGATGATCGCCGCGCCGAGCCCCGCATCCTGCTCGAGCGCCAGTACCGCCACGCCGCGCAGTCTCTCATGTGGGAATTGCCTGCCGGTCGTATCGACGAGGGCGAGTCCGAGCTAGCCGCCGCCAAACGCGAACTGCTGGAAGAAACTGGCTACACTGCCCGCCATTGGAAGAAGATCCTGCATTTCTACGTGAGTCCTGGCTTTCTGGACGAAACCATGAGCATCTACCTCGCCCGCGGTCTCCAGGCGGGTGAAGCGCAACCCGAAGAAGACGAGAAGATCGCGACCCGTTTCTTTCCCTTGTCGGCGGCCAAACGCATGGCGCTCAACGGACGCATCCGCGATGCCAAGACCATCTCCGGCGTCCTGTGGCTCGCCCAAACGCCGCGCCGGGCGCGCTAACTCACAGCCCGCCCGCTCTGCCAGGGGCCCGTTGTTACGTGGACCTGTGACGCGTATCCTTGACACCCCCCCTGCTCAGCCGCACAATGCGTACAGTTTTGCGGCCCCCCTGTGGATTCCTCCGCCATTGCAGGGGATCCGCAGAATGGAGGGGGGAGCACGTGGAACGTTTGAAAGGCACGGTCAAGTGGTTCAACAACGCGAAGGGATACGGGTTCCTTGGTCGAGACGATGGACCCGATGTGTTCGTGCACTATAGCGCGATCACCACTGAGGGTTACAAGAGCTTGCAAGAAGGCGACAAGGTTGAGTTCGAGATTGTCCAGGGTCAAAAAGGGCCGCAAGCAGCCAATGTGACCAAGTCCTCCTAACCTGGAGGGCTTTCTTTTTAGGCCAGATTTCTCTCGTCGATACGTTCAGCCACCCGTGTGCGTGGCGCCTTCCCTCCCTGCCTTCTTCCGCGGCGCTACAATCATTCCTGCCATGGACAACAAAGCCATCGCCGGAATTCTCTACGAAACTGCCGACCTGCTCGAAATCGACGGCCAGGATTCCTTTCGCGTGCGCTCCTATCGCAACGCCGCGCAGGCCATTGAAGCGCTGCCGCAACAGGTCGCGAACCTGATTGAGGAGCCCAAGAAGCTTCTCGAAGTGCCCGGCATCGGCAAAGGGATGCTCGCCAATCTGCAGCATCTGTTCCAAGAAGGGACCGTCGAAGTCCACGCGGAGCTGCTGAAGAAATATCGCCCGTCCATGCTCGAACTGCTCAAGATCCAGGGGCTCGGGCCAAAGACCATCGCCCTGATCTGGAGCGCCTACCAGGTCAGCGATCTCGATGGCGTCGAGAAGCTGGCGCGCGAAGGAAGAATTCGCACCCTGCCCCGCATGGGCGAAAAACACGAGCAGAAGCTGCTCAAGGCGATCGAAGACTACCGCCGCATCGGCGGCCGCTTCCTGCTCGATACCGCCGAAGAACTCGCCGGAAAACTCGTCGAGCATCTGCTCGCCGCGCCCGGCGTTGAAAAAGTCACTCCCGCCGGCTCGCTGCGACGCGGACGCGAAACGGTCGGCGACCTCGACATTCTGGTCACCGGCAAGGCCTGCGCACAGGCTGAAGCGCGCCAGAAGATCGTTGAGCATCTGCTCCGCTTTCCTGGCCTGATGGAAGTGATTGCGCAAGGCGAAAACAAAATCAGCTTCCGCCAGCGCAACGGCATGCAGGTCGACGTGCGCCTGCTCCCGCCGGAATCATTCGGAGCCGCCATGCAATACTTCACCGGCTCCAAAGCCCACAACGTCGCGCTTCGCCAGCGCGCTCTGAAGATGGGCTACACGCTCAGCGAGTACAGCCTGGCCAACCTCGAGACCGAGAAGCCCGTTGCCGGCAAGAGTGAAGAAGAAATCTATGCCAAGCTCAAGCTCGACTTCATTCCTCCCGAGTTGCGCGAAAACCTGGGTGAGATCGAAGCCGCCGCCAACCATGAATTGCCGGAGTTACTGGAACTCTCCGACATCCGCGGCGACGTGCACATGCACACCGTCGAAACCGATGGCCGCAATACCATCGAAGAAATGGCCGAAGCCGCGCGCCACCGCGGCTATCAGTACATGGCCATTACCGATCACTCCAAAAATCTCGCCTTCGCCAACGGCTTGACCGACGAGCGTGCCCTGGCTCACATCGAAAGAATTCGCGCGGTCGAAAAGAAGATGAAGGGCATGCGCATCTTCGCCGGCATCGAAGTCGATATCCTCACTGACGGCGCGCTCGATCTCTCCGACTCCGTGCTCGAACAAATGGATATCGTCATCGCCAGCGTCCACTCGCAATTTAATCAGGACCGGGACACGATGACCGAGCGTCTGTTGAAGGCCATTGCCAATCCCAATACGTCCGTCATCGGTCATCCCACCGGACGCCTGCTGCTGCGCCGCGACGCCTATCCGTTCGATCTCGACAAAGTGCTGAAGGCCGCGGCCAAACACAAAGTCGCCATGGAACTCAACGCCTATCCCGACCGCCTGGACTTGTGCGACGTTCACCTGCGCACAGCCAAGCAGAATGGCGTGAAGATCGTCATCAACACCGACTCCCACCACACGTCCCACATGGAAAAACTGCATTACGGCGTGACCCAGGCCCGCCGCGCATGGTTAACCAAAAACGACGTGCTCAATACCCTGCCCCCGCACAAGTTTGCCAAAGCCATGAAGCACGACTGGTAGCACGATCCGGAAACGGCAAAAGTGGGAAAAAGTTTGCCCACAAGGTGGCCGCTTTCCCACTTCCTGGCAACCGTTTTCCGTACCCTTCGACTCCTAGCCGACTTGAAATCAGTGATATACAGGCATCTAGGGATGGCAACTTTGGTCCCGAAGTTGCTCCTTAAGACACGACTGAGTTCCCGTAACTGTTACTGAAGCGATTCGCTCAAACCTGTGCCCCATGTAGAGTTGTGTCAATATTATTGGAAGCGGCACCACGAGTTGTAATTCCCCTGCAACAAGAGTCATTTAGGCTGGCTTGGCAGCCGGAAAACGCATGGCAAACAAGAGAATCGTAATCATTGGCGGCGGGCCGACCGGCCTGGGTGCGGCATATCGCCTGCACGAACTCGGCTATGACAACTGGGTGCTGTACGAAAAGTCGGACGACGTTGGCGGACATTCCACCTCCCATAAGGATCCTCAGGGCTTCGTCTGGGATGAAGGCGGCCACGTCATTTTTTCGCATTATCCCTACTTCGACAAACTGATTGACGACATGCTCGGCAAGGAAATCCACGAGCGCGTGCGCGAGAGCTGGGTGTATCTCAAGGACGTCTGCGTCCCCTACCCGTTTCAGAACAACCTACGTTATCTGCCCAAGGCACTACAGATCAGTTGCCTGCTGGGCGCAGCCAAGGCGGCCGCCAGCCGAAACGGCGATGCCACCAATTTCCGCGATTGGACTTTGAGTACGTTTGGCGAAGGCATCGCCGAAGCTTTCATGTTCCCGTACAACTCCAAGGTCTGGACCACCCCGCTGGACCGCATGTCGAAAGGCTGGATCGCCGAGCGTGTATCGGTCGTCGACTTCAAGCGCCTGCTCGAAAATGTTCTCTACGAAAAAGACGACGTGGCCTGGGGTCCAAACAATAAGTTTCGCTTCCCGCTTCACGGAGGAACGGGCGAAATCTATCGCCGCATGGCGCGCCGGTTCCCCGACAAAGTCCGCACCGGAAAAAAGCTGGCCGAAGTCGATACCTCGCAGCGCAAAGTCTCATTTGCCGACGGCAGCGGCGACTACTACGACGTGCTGATCTCGACGGCACCGCTCGACTTGCTCGCCACTATGCTGAAACCCGCCGACACCAGGTTGCGCGAGGCCGCCACCCTGCTCGAGCACAACGATCTGCTCGTTCTCGGGTTCGGATTGAAAAAGAAGATCGATACCGGCAAGTGCTGGGTGTATTTTGCGGACCCGGAAATGCCCTGTTATCGGGCCACGTTCTTCTCGCACTACTCGCCGTTCAACGTCCCCAACGGCGACACCGAGCAATACAGCTCGCTAATGTGCGAAATGTCGGTTCCGCTCGGCCAAACCGTGGATGTGGAGCGTGTTTTGGAGCAAACTCTCTGCGGGCTCATCCGCAACAAGATCCTTGATGAGTCCGACCGCGCCCGCATCATCTCGCGCTACCAGCGCAGGGTGGCGTATTCGTATCCCATCCCAACGCTCGACCGCGACCGCGCCCTCGCCGTTCTTCAGCCCGCGCTGGCGCAACACGACATCTACTCCCGCGGACGCTTCGGCGCCTGGCGCTACGAAATCGGAAACATGGATCACTCGGTGCTGATGGGCGTGGAAGCTGCGAATCACATCGTGAAGGGAGACCAGGAACTGGTGTTCTACAGTTCCTAGTGAGCAAGCTATGGAGAATCGCCAGTCCAATCAAACGCCACGAGTCAGCGTCCTCATCCCGGCCTATAACACCGCGTCCATGATCGCCGGGTGTCTGGACTCGGTCTTTGCACAGACCTTCCGGGATTTCGAGGTCATCGTGGTGAACGACGGTTCGCCGGACACTCCCGAACTGGAAAAAGTGCTGCAGCCCTACAGGGACCGGATCGTTTACATCAAGCAGTCGAACAAGCGGGCAGCCGGCGCGAGAAACACGGCCATCGATCGCGCGCGTGGCGAGTTTCTGGCGTTCCTCGACAGCGACGACACGTGGCTGCCGCAGCACCTGGAATCGCAGATGAAGCAGTTCGACGCTGAACCCACCCTGGGACTGGTGTATTCGAACGCGGCCCTCGTCGGCGACCCGACCCAGCGGATCGAATTTATGACGAAATGCCCCTCCGACGGAAAGGCCAGTTTTGAGGCCCTCGTGGTCGAGCGCTGCCAGATCCCGGTCTCCACGGTCGTGGCACGCAAAGCGGCCATCGTAAATGCCGGAGGGTTCGACGAAAGCCTGGCTCGCTGCGACGACTACGACATGTGGCTCCGCACCGCCTTTTACAGCGGCAAAGTCGGCTACAGCCGGCAGGTGCAGGCACGCCTGGCCGATGGGCGGCCGGGATCGCTCGGTGTGTCGCGCGTTAGAATGGCGGAGGCGTATTGGCTGATCCTGCAGAAGGCAGAGCAGAAACTGCCATTGAACGAAGCGCAACGGAAATTGGTACGCGACCGGGCGGCGGAAGTTCGGGCGCGGTATTTACTCGAAGAAGGCAAGAATGATCTCGCCGCTCGCAACTTCGCCAAGGCGCAGGAGCGCTTCGCCGAAGCGAACCATTATTTCCGGAAAGCGAACCTAAGCTTGATGCTGCTGGGACTGAAAGTGGCTCCCAACGCGACGAGCCGGATCTTTGCTTACTGGACACAACGCCACAATGGGGCGCCGGCCTGAGGCCGTTGGTACTTGCTCATTTGTGATCGGGAGAGATTGAGGTTCGCATGTATCGGTATCTGGTTGCCGCGGTGAAGCATGTTTTCGGATTGCACCGGCCCGGGAAAAGGCTCGCGGTGCTGCCCGATGATATTCTCCTGGCTTCCTACCCCAAATCGGGCAACACCTGGACCCGCTTCCTGCTCGCGAATCTCGTGTTTCCGGATCGCGAAGTGGGCTTCGGCAATGTGCACGAGTTGATCCTCGATCCCACCGTTACGGTCCAGAGGGATTTCCGGCGGGCTCCGCGGCCACGCATCATCAAGACGCACGGGGCGTTTGATCCGCGCTACCGGCGAGTCATCTGCGTGGTTCGCGATCCGCGGGACGTGGCGCTTTCGCAGTATCACTACCTGCGCAAGTTGAGGAAAATCGACGACGAATTTCCGCTCGACAGTTTTATTGACCGGTTTCTTGCCGGCGAGTTAAAGCGTGAACTCGGATCGTGGGGCGAGAACGTCGGCAGTTGGCTGGCAGCACGCCACCACCATCCCGGCTTTCTGTTGTTAAGGTATGAAGACCTGCTCGCCAATACCGCACGGGAACTGACTCGCGTCGCCAACTTCGGGGGCTTCCCAGCCGATCCGGAACGAATCGCGCAGGCGGTGGAGCGCAGTTCCGCCGACAAGATGCGGGAGAGTGAGAAGAAGCAGGGCGAGCGTTCCATGTTGATCAAGGGGAGTCGCCAGGATATCCCGTTCATTCGATCGGCGAAGTCGGGCGACTGGCGAAGCGATCTGCCCGAGTCGCAGGTGGCTCGCATCGAAAGCGCCTGGGGCGACATCATGGCCTGCCTGGGATATGAACTGGTGACCCGCGACTCGCACAGCGCACTCGAACCCAGCTTACTTGGGTTGCTCGCGGGCGGGTCGGCTTCTCTCATGGAGCAGACTACGATTCGATGATCAAGCGCCTGATCCAAACGATGAAGCGCGTCCTCGGGCAGACCAGCCCCGGGCGCTACTTTGAAGTGTTCGACGACGATACCTTCATCGTTTCCTTCCCGAAATCCGGGAACACTTGGACGCGGTTTCTGATTGCCAACCTGCTGCACCCGGAAGAGCTGGCGACTTTCAGCAATATCGACCGCCTAGTTCCGGAGTCGGAGGGCTTGACGCGGAGCCAATTGAAGCGTGTGCCGCGGCCCCGCATCATGAAAAGCCACGAGTATTTCGACCCACGCTTCCGCAAGGTGATTTACATCGTGCGCGACCCGCGCGACGTGGCCGTTTCGCAATTTCATTTCTACCGCAAACGCCGGCGCATTGCCGATGACTATCCGATTGAGAAATTTGTGACGCGCTTTGTGGCGGGCGATACCAGCGACTACGGCTCATGGGGAGACAACGTTTCCAGCTGGCTGGTGACACGGCAAAGTTCCGCCGGCTTCCTGCTGCTGCGGTATGAAGACATGGTGGCGCACACCGTGACGGAGTTGACCAGGGTCGCTGCGTTTCTGGGCGTGAATGTAACGCCAGAGCGAGTCGCGCAAGCCGTGGAACGCAGCTCGGCCGATCAGATGCGGAAACTCGAAGGCGCCAACGCAATGGCTTCAGTCACCAAGAACACGCGGCAGGATATTCCGTTTGTGCGAGCGGCCGGTTCGGGCGGCTGGAAAAAGAGTTTGCCGGAAAGCTCGGTAGTGGAACTGGAGTCAGCGTGGGCGCCGCTGATGAAGTGGCTGGGGTACGAACCCGCTCTCCTGAAGACATCTGAGACCAACGCGCGTGTCGAACCCGCCGCGCCGGGAGTGCCCGTCCGATGATGTACGGCATCAAACGGACCGTCAAGTATCTGCTCGGCACCGACATCGCCGGGCGGCAGATAGCGGTGCGCCCGGATGATACATTCATCGTGTCCTATCCACGGTCGGGAAATACCTGGACGCGCTTTCTGATTGCGAATCTGATCTATGCCGACCGGCCGGTGAGCTTCGCCAACATCGAGCAACTGATTCCCGACGCGGAAGCGCAGTCCAGCCGATACCTGAAGCGGATCCCCGGACCGCGCGTGATCAAGAGTCATCAATATTTCGATCACCGTTACCCAAGAGTGCTCTACATCACGCGCGACCCGCGGGATGTCGTGCTTTCCTACTACAACTTCTCCCGCAAATACCGCCATATCGCGGATGACTTCCCTTTGGAGCGGTATGTCCACGAATTTGTGAACGGCACGCTGATGTCTTCGGCCTGGGGAACGTGGGCGGAGAATGTAGGCACGTGGGTGGCGGGGCGCAACGGGCGACCGGACTTCCTACTACTGCGTTACGAGGACATGATCGAGCACACCGAACCCGAGTTGGCGAAGGTGGCACGGTTTTTCGGCCTCGATCTGACTCCGGAAAAGCTGCAGAACGCCATCGAGAACAGCTCCGCCGACCGTCTGCGCGAGTTGGAGAATAAGGAAGGCGGCGCATGGGTAACCACAAAAAACAAGCGTTCCGACATTCCGTTCATCGGCAGCGCGGTTGCGGGAAAATGGAAATCGAAGCTCCCGGTGGCTGCGGTCGCGGAGATCGAAAGCGCCTGGGGACCGCTCATGGTTTCGCTAGGATATGAACTGATGCCGCCAGCGCCGGGCAATCCGTCGCGGTGCGACTCCTCCCATCTTGAAGCAACCGTACAAACGGCCCACGCAAGTGAGAAACGGGGATGACCCGTTTATTCTTTTCCTTGCAACTCCAGCTCCAGGTCGGCAACATCGGATAATTCGCCGTTCTCATGCGCAAACTTGAAAAAATCCAGATTCTGAAGAATGTCGGCTCGAGTTGGTTCGCGCTGGGCACCAACGTCCTGGTCGGCATCTTCCTTTCGCCGTTCATCATGCACCGGCTGGGCGATACCGCCTTCGGAATCTGGGTTCTCATCTTTTCCATCACCGGCTACTACGGAATTTTCGATCTCGGCATTCGTTCGTCGATCATCCGCTACGTCTCCAAATACACCGCCACAAACGAAACGGACCGGCTGGCCCGGCATGTCAACACGAGCCTGGCTACGTATACCGGAATCGGCGTGCTGAGCATGACCGTAACGATTGTTCTCAGCTTCTACGTCGATCATCTGTTCAAGATTCCGAAGGAAATGCATTCGCAGGCCCAGTGGCTGCTCCTGCTGGTCGGCGCCTCGGTGAGCCTGGGATTTCCATTGGGCGTTTCGGGCGGCATCCTCGAAGGATTACAGCGTTATTACCTGTTGAACTGGACCGCCGTCGCGATGTCGCTGCTACGGGCGGGGTTGATCGTCTTTTTTCTGAATCGCGGATACGGTCTGATCACGATCGCTCTGATCACCCTGGTACTGCCGATCGTCGTCTCGGTGGTGCGGGCGGTGATCGCCTTCCATCTCCTTCCTCTTCCGTACGGCCTGAAGTACGTGGACCGGGAAGCGTTCCGCGACATGGCCCATTTCGGCGGCGCGACGATGCTGGTCATTGTGGCGGCGCGACTGCGCTTCCAGACCGACGAAATGGTCATTGGCAGCATGTTGTCCGCGGCGGCCATCACGTATTTTTCCATCGCTGCGCGGATCATGGACTACGCCTTTCAGGTGGTGGTGACGTTGGCGCAGGTGTTCGTTCCCATGTCGAGCCAGTCCGAAGCCGTGGGCAATATGGATCGAGTTCGGAAGATTTATATTGCCGGGAGCCGCGCCTGCGCCCTGACTACCTTTCCCATCACCGCGATGGTGCTGATCCTGGGCAAGTCGGTGATTGAGGTTTGGGTAGGCCGCAAGTACGTTCCGCTCAGCTTCCCGGTTTTGGTGGTGCTGGCCATTCCAATGACGCTGCTGATGATGCAGGCGGCCTCTAGCCGCATCCTGATGGGCATGGGCCGGCATCGGACGTTAGCGACCGTAGCGCTCATCGAAGGCGTTGGCAACCTGGTTCTGAGCATCGCGCTGGTGCGCCCCCTGGGCATTGTGGGAGACGCCTTGGGAACCGCCATCCCGCTGGCCCTGACCATGCTTTTCTTCACGCCACGCCACATGCGAAAGCAACTGGGCGTTCCGGTGAGCACGTTCCTGCGCGAAGCCTACACGCTGCCGCTGCTGCTCGTTCTGCCCTTTGTCGCAGTGCTGCTGCTGATGCAGAACTGGTTTCACGCGCATAAGCTGTGGCAACTGGTGCTGCAGGTCGGCACAGGAGGTGTGGTGTACGGTCTGGGGCTTCTGTGGGCGTATCGGACAAAACGCGCATTCCACATCGGCGAATTGGTCGAGAAGAAGACCGTGCCGGCGGAAGAGGCGCCAGCCCTCGCTCTACAGGATGGGTATCGCGAGGAAATCTAGCTTGCCCGAGGCTCAAAGCTCGCAGTCTGGAGCGGGTCTGCCTCAAAGCTGCCGCACTGTTGCAAGTTTTTTCACATGTACAGATAACCATCAACCTGAGCTTTTGGAATCTGCATTAACCCAATCTTTCTAGTAGTATACGAAGGGATATCTATGGTTTTGAAGGAATTGGAATTGCTCCACTGAACTGCTGCTGCCCCCCAGCCAGTCTTGGATTGCGGATTTTGCTGTCGTAGAGTTTTGCACATTCACTGCCATCATGATCTTGGAGGATCACTGAATTGACCGCTTCGACCAGTCACCTCATAGCCCCGCACGGGGGAGAACTTGTTCAGTTGCAAATGCCGGCCGAGCGCGCCGCGGAATTGAAAGCGCATTCCAAAGACTGGCCGTCGTGGGACCTCACCGCACGCCAACTCTGCGACCTTGAGTTGCTGATGAGCGGCGGCTTCTCACCGCTGCGCGGCTTCATGAACCGCGCCGACTACGAAGGCGTCTGCCACAACCTGCGCCTGGCCAATGGCACGCTCTGGCCCATGCCGATCACGCTCGACGTCACCGAAGAATTCGCCAAGAAGCTCACGCCCGGCTCCACCAAAGTCGCCCTGCGCGATCCCGAAGGCGTCATGCTCGCCGTCCTCAGCGTCGAGGACGTCTGGCAACCCGATCGCAAAGCCGAAGCCCAGGCTGTTTTCAATTCCACCAGCGCCGCCCATCCCGGCGCCGATTACGCCATCAGCAAATCGAACCCGTGGTACGTGGGCGGGAAAATCGAGGAGTTCCAGCCTCCCTCCCACTACGATTTCCGCTCGCTCCGCCTGACGCCTGCCGAGCTGCGTGCCGAATTCAGCCGCCTCGGCTGGACCAAGATCGTCGCTTTCCAGACCCGCAATCCCATGCATCGCGCCCACGTCGAACTCACCATGCGCGCCGCCAAGCAAGTCGAGGCCAACCTGCTGATTCATCCATCGGTCGGTATGACCAAGCCCGGCGACGTGGACTACTTCGTTCGCACCCGCTGTTACCAGTTGTTGCTTCCCAAGTATCCGCACGGCACCGTGGCGCTCTCGATGTTGCCGCTGGCCATGCGCATGGGCGGTCCGCGCGAAGCGATCTGGCACGGCCTGATTCGCAAGAACCATGGCTGCACGCACTTCATCGTCGGCCGCGACCACGCCGGCCCCGGCAAGGACACTGACGGCAAGCCCTTTTACGGCCCCTACGATGCCCAGGAATTGTTCAAGAAGCACGAGACCGAAATGGGCGTCAAAATGGTTCCCTTCCAGATGATGGTCTATCTCCAGAATGAGGACCGCTATGTCCCCGCCGATGAAGTTCCGCAGGGCGCCAAGGTGCTCGACATCTCCGGGACGGAACTGCGTCAGCGCCTCAACGAGGGCCGCGATATTCCTGCCTGGTTCACCTATCCGGAAGTTGTGAAGGAACTACGCCGCAGCTATCCGCCCCGCGACAAGCAGGGCGTAACCATCTTCTTCACCGGACTTTCGGGATCGGGCAAGTCGACCATCGCCAATGCGCTCATCACAAAGTTCCTGGAGACGGGTGGCCGTCCGGTCACTCTCCTTGACGGCGACCTGGTCCGCAAGCACTTGTCGTCGGAGCTGGGCTTCTCCAAGGAGCATCGGGATATCAACATCCGCCGCATCGGCTACGTCGCCTCCGAGATCACCAAGAATGGCGGGATCGCCATTTGCGCTCCGATTGCGCCTTATGCTGCAACGCGCAAAGCGGTTCGTCAGATGATTGAACCTTTCGGCGGCTTCCTGCTGGTGCACGTCGCGACTTCGATCGATGTCTGCGAGCAGCGCGACCGCAAGGGGCTGTATGCCAAGGCGCGAGCGGGGATTGTGAAAGAGTTCACGGGTATTTCCGATCCCTACGAGGTGCCGGCGGATGCCGAGGTGGTGATTGACACGGCGGAACTGTCTCCCGAGGAAGCGGCGCAGAGCATCATTCTGCACCTGGAGCGCGAAGGCTTCATCGGAGCCAACGGTAACGGCCAGTAAATCGGACCAGCCGCGCGGGGCGGGCTGAGCGGGTGACTTAAGACGGCATGGAACTGTTGCTGGCAAAGATTCTGATCGGCTTCATCGTCGGAACGCTGATCGGACTCACCGGGCTGGGCGGTGGCGTATTACTGCTGCCCATGCTCATCTTTGGCCTGCGCATTCCCGCCATCATCGCCGTCGGCTCCGACGCCCTCTTCAACTTCTGCACCAAGATCCCCGCCAGCGTGCTCCACCTGCAAAAAGGCACGGTGCGGCGGAGGGTTGTGCTGGCCATGGCCGTCGGCAGCATGCCCGGTTCCTTCCTGGGCGTTTCGTTGCTGCAGCACCTGCGTACGCTCTACGGCACGGGCGTAAATGATTTCATCAAGTCGGCGGTGGGACTGCTGCTGGTCTGCATTCCCGCTCTGCTGCTGTTTCAGGGACGGATCGAAGAGCATCTGGCCAAGCGTGACCCCACCATGAAGTCATTTATTGGAATGACATTCATCGGACTGGTAGGCGGATTCTTGGTCGGCATGACTTCGGTCGGATCCGGCAGCATGATCATGATGATGCTCCTGCTGTTTTATTCGTACGCGCCGAAAGTCATGGTCGGCACCGATATTGCGCACGCCGTCATTCTCACCGGCCTCACCAGCCTGCTGCACTGGAGGCTCGGCAATGTCGATTTCAACCTCGTCGGTTCGTTGTTAATCGGATCGATCCCCGGCGGAATGCTGGGATCGCACCTCAGCACGCGCGTCCCCGTGCTCTGGCTGCGGAGGATCCTGTGCACGGTCCTGCTGATGACCGGAGCAAGAATGTTGTGGGCGTGAAGTTAGGAGTTAGCTACTGACTACTGAGAACTACGACGGAGAATTAATGACTTCTACCAAAGAGACTCTGGAACGCATTCACGCCGCTCTCGAAGCGGCCCGCGAAGTCCTGAGCCGCTTCACGCCGGGCGCGATTGACGCCGAATACAAAGCTGGACACGATCCGGTCACCGAAGCCGACCGCGCGGTCGACGACGTGTTGCGCAAGCTTCTGCTCCGGGAAGGCGAGGGTTGGCTCTCGGAAGAGTCGGTGGACGATTTCAGCCGGCTCGACAAGCAGCGTGTGTGGGTGGTGGATCCTCTCGACGGCACCCGCGAATTCGTGCAGGGCATCCCGGAGTTCTGCGTTTCCATCGCCATGGTGGAGAACGGAATTCCGGTCGCCGGTGGCATCTGCAACCCCGCCACCAGCGAACTCATCCTCGGATCGCGGGATACCGGCGTGACTTACAACGGCAAGCCGGCCCAGCCCAGCCAGCGCCGGGACCTGCACGGAGCGTTGGTGCTGGCCAGCCGAAGCGAAGTGAAGCGCGGCGAGTGGAAGCAATTCGAGTCCGCCGAATTCAAGATTCGTCCGATGGGTTCGGTTGCCTACAAGCTCGGCCTGGTTTCAGCGGGACGCGCCGATCTCACCTTTACGCTGGTACCCAAGAACGAGTGGGACGTTGCGGCCGGCGCCGCGCTGGTCGAAAGTGCCGGAGGGTGGACGCTGAAACTCGACCACTCTCCGCTCCGCTGCAACCAGAAAGATCCTCTGATCTCTGGTCTGCTGGCCGGGGGGCCGTTTCTGAAAGATCCTCTGCTTGCCTTGCTCGACCGGCATTCGCAGACCGTCGGAACCGACAAGCAAGCTTAGGAGCCCGAGGACTGGTGGGGCTGCAGGAACGACACTTTCGTACAATTGGGAATTGAGGGCTGAGGACCACGTTCTCACTCTTGCCACAGACTGCTAACCTCAGAATCAGCATGGCTGCCGCGCGCATTGTGTTCCTGATGTACCACGAACTGGGACTTCCAGGCCGGACGCTTTGCCAGTCTGAGCCGGGCTACGTGCGCTATATCCTGCCGGTCGACACTTTCCGCAGCCAGATGGACTGGATGAAGAAATCCGGCTTTCGTGGCCTGAATGTGAGCGGCGCTCTTCGCTACCCTGCCGATCCCAGTGTTTGTATCACTTTCGATGATGGCTGTGAGACCGACCTGATCGCCGCCGCGCCCCTGCTCCGCGAGTTCGGCTTCAACGCAACCTTCTTTCTCACCGCCGGCTTCCTCGGCACACCCGGCTACCTCACCGCCAACCAGGTGCGTGAACTGGACTCCCAAGGCTTCGAGATCGGCTGCCACTCCATGACGCACCCCTATTTATCCGATCTCCCGGAACCGGAACTCCGCCGCGAGATGGTTGACGCCAAGCTCCAGATCGAACAGATCGTCCGCCATCCCATCGAACACTTTTCGTGTCCGGGTGGGCGCTTCGACCAGCGCACTCTGGAGATGGCCCGCCGCGCCGGATTTCAAACGGTCACCAACAGTCGCTTCCACGCGAACTCATCCCGCACCAGCCGCTACGATCTCGGTCGAGTTGCCATGCTGAGGGATATGCCGCTCGCGGAATTTGCCGCCACTTGTCACGGCCAAGGCTTGTGGAAGAAACGGCTCCAACACAGCACCCGGCGCGGCGTTCAGCGACTGCTCGGAAACCGCATGTACGACAGGTTACGAAAGGCCCTGCTGAGGGAATCAGAACAGTAACCGCATCCACACTTCTTTCCCCAGCCTTTTCGTCCTGCTCCCGCCAGACTGCCCTTTCGCGATTCGACAATAGCCGCGCCAACCCCGTCGGTAGGCTTTACTTGTCAATTCAACATCTCGAAAAACGACCGGACAAGGTCGCCGCGAATCGGGACAATACGCTCCTGCTGCTTTCGACCAGATGTACTTGTGCGTTGCACGCTGAACTTCTGGTATCTGGCAACTCCTTGGATCCACAGATAGATTTCAGCCTGAGGACTCGATCGACTGGTCCCCCATCCTTATAGTCGAGGGCTCAAGATGTCTGGAGCTGGCAACGACCGTTTTCATGGCACGCTTCATTCTTCATGGCTGCCCGATCGGGTGGCAGCACCCCAGTTGGGTGCGATGTTGATGGTTCTGCTGGCGGCGTTCATCACCGCCGGATGCGGCACGTCCGCGCAAGCGGGCAGCAATTCCCACAGCTTGACTCTCACGGGTACCCCCCCGGCCGGCACCGCAAACCAGTCCTACAACACCGTGTTGACCGTGAGTGGGGGAAGCGCGCCGTATCATTTCGGGATTAAGTCGGGCACACTGCCCCAGGGCCTGACTCTGAACCCGGCCACCGGTTCTATTTCTGGAACACCGGTCTCCGCGGGTTCGTACCCGTTTGAAGTGATCGTGACCGATGCACCCCTGCCGGATCAAGGAACAGAAACGTTTGTCGTGACCGTCGGCGCCGGAGACCCGGTAAAGCTCAGTGTGTCCCCAACCAGCTTGACCATAGCTGCGGAACAGAAGCAGCAGTTCACGGCGGCGGTCAGCGGAACGGCCAATACCGCCGTCACTTGGTCGGCGACTACGGGCTCGATTTCCAGTAGCGGACTTTATACCGCTCCCGTTGTGAATGTTCAGACCAGCGCCACGATCAAGGCCACCAGTGTGGCCGATTCGTCGAAGTCGGCGAGCGCAACGGTGACCGTCACTGCGAGCACCGGCCAGTCGCTCACCATCACCAACGGCAATCCGCCCGACGGACGACTGAACAGCGCGTATGCCTTCACCTTCACAGCGGCGGGTGGGACGCAGCCCTACACGTGGAGTGTCTCAGCCGGAAGTCTTCCCAAGGGGCTCACGTTGGGTCAAGCCGGCGAGTTGTCTGGAACGCCCGCCGCTACGGGTTCGTTCGGCTTCAAGGTAACTGTAAAAGACAAAGCCGCGCATGCGGTCCAAGGCTCGTTTGGGATGAACCTCGCCGGCGCCGGCAACTTCGATGGGCCCGCCGAACTGCCGCGTGTCGACGTCCCCAGCACGATGGCCGACACACCGGCACCGGGAAGTCGGGTTCAAGTCGCTGCCAGCGGAGATCTGCAGGCGGCGATTAACAATGCCCAATGCGGAGACACCATCGAGCTTCAAGCAGGAGCCACCTACGACAAACTGCTGACACTCCCCGCCAAGCCGTGCGATGACCAGCACTGGATCATCATTCGCACCAATGCTCCCGACAGTGCGCTGCCGGCGGAAGGCCAGCGGCTCACGCCGTGTTATGCCGGTCTCGCATCCTTACCGAATCGTCCGGCTTACAACTGCCCGAAGTCACAAAACGTGCTGGCTAAGATCTCCCATTCGGTGCACATGGGATCGGGCCCGATTCTGCTGGCAAGCGGGGCCAATCACTACCGTCTCGTCGGCCTGGAGATTACGCGATTCGTGGACAAGGTTCCCGTCGTGGCGCTGGTTTCGACCGTGAAAGATTCCCCGGCCGATCACATTGTCATTGACCGCTCCTGGCTCCACGGGACGGCGCAGGATGAAACCCGTCGCGGCGTCGCCCTCCGCGGAACCACTTATGTGGCGATCGTGGATTCTTACCTGAACGATTTCCACTGCACGGCGATTTCTGGAACGTGTACCGACGCCTCTGCCACCGGCGGTGGCACCGGCGATCTCGCAAGCGGCCCCTGGAAGATCGAGGGCAACTTCCTGGAGGCGGCTGGCGAGAACATTCTCTTCGGAGGCGCGGCGGCTACCATCGTCCCCGCCGACATTACGATCCGCCACAACCACTTCTACAAGGTCCCACAATGGCGGAAAGGCGAGCCGGGATTTGTGGGAGGGTACTCCGGCGATCCCTTTGTGGTGAAGAATCTCTTTGAAATCAAGAACGGAACGCGCATCCTGTTCGAAGGCAACATTCTTGAGTACTCGTGGGGCGGGTTCTCGCAGTTCGGGCAAGCGATTCTGATCACCCCACGCAACGCCGCCAACCCGGACACTAAGGAGGGCAACCTTTGCCCCATGTGCGAAGCCACGGACATCACCATTCGCTACAACAAAATCAGCCACACGGCGGCGGGCTTCAACATTGCCAACGTCATGGTCGGCAACCTGGGGGCGCAAGCCGGCGAGCGCTACAGTATCCATGACATCGTCGTCGATGACATCGATGCTGCGAAGTACAAGGGCGGCGGCGGCTTGTTCCTGGTGATGAACAACTGGCCCAAGCAGACACTGAACAACGTGAGCATCCGGCACGTGACCGGCTTCCCGGACCAAGTCGGCCACTTGATGGCGGTTATGAACGACCTGAGTTATCCGCAAATGTACGCGTTCACTTTCTCCGACAACCTGGTGGTCGTTCCGACGCACCCGGTCTGGTCGGCGGGAGGAACCAACAACTGTGCGGTGGCCGACGTTCCGACAACGGTCCTTTCCACCTGCTTCAAGACCTACACCTTTACCAACAACGTCCTGGCTGCCGTAACCAAAGCGTTCCCACCCGCTAAGTGGCCGGGCGGAAACTTTTTCCCGAGCACGGTCGACGAAGTGGGCTTCGTGAACTACAACAACGGCAGCGGAGGCGACTATCACCTCCAAGCGAGCAGCCCTCACAAGGGAAAGGCCAGTGACGGCAAGGATCCCGGAGCGGACATCGACGCCGTGAACGCCGCCACTCAGGGAGTGGAGTAAAGAACCACGGGTGCGGGCCGATCCAGTTGGCCCGCACTCTGTTTTCCCCCGGTCAACCTGCATTCTCCTTCGCGGTATAATCCTTCTCACAGCGAGCCGTCACCCGTTATTCCGTCCCTGGCCAGCCCGGCAGAGTGCGGTATCCCCGAGGAGGAGCATGTCTTTTTTCCACTCTCCACAGCCAAGTCTTCCTATCTCTGCTAAACCGGCTTTTCTGATTCGTACCGAGCTTTATCGTTTGAGCACACTGCTGGCGCTGCTGATCGCAACCGCTTGGGCGACGCCAGCGTGGGGCCAGTCTGCAGCGAGCGCAAAAGGGAAGGCGGCCGAGCCTGTCCGGTTTACGGTGGCGGCACCGCCGCCCGAGGGTGAAAACGCATACTGCGGCAAAGGCAACGTCGCAAAATTTGGCGAGAAAGACGGCCCCGCCGAACTCCCGAAGACCTGTTACTACACGGGGCTCGACGGTACTCCCTCTCCTGGGAAGCAGAACCGCGTGGGAGCAAACTCGGATCTAACCGAAGCGCTCGAGGGCGCCAAGTGCGGGGATACGCTGCTGCTGGCAGCTGGCGCATCGTTCCCGATCAAACAATTTCCAAGGAAGAACTGCGACGACCAGCACTACATCACCGTACGAACCGACACACCCGATTCCAAGCTGCCGCCCGAAGGTACGCGCATTTCCCCCGCATGGGGCGGTATTGCCACCCTGCCTGGCCGCCCCCCCTATGCACAACCCGCTGGAGGCGCGGCGAAGCTGATGGCCACCATCGTGGTCAAGCCGGAGATTGGCGTCGAGTTCGGTGACCATTATCGTTTCATTGGCATCGAATGGGTTCCTCTGGAGGGCCGGAAAATTGGCCGCCTGCTTTTCACCAACGGCGGCGATCATCTAATTTTCGATCGAAACTGGGTTCATGGCACGGATGGAGCGGAACTCGGACATGGGCTCGGCATCAAGGGTTCGGCCTACGTTGCGGTGATTCATTCCTATTTCAACAGCTTCACTTGTACAGCCGGCAGAGGAAGCTGTACGGATGCGACGGCGGTCGGAGGTGGCAATGGCGACCTGCCAACTCACACGCTGAAGATCGTCGACAACTTCCTGGAATCGAGCGGTCAGAACGTCTTCCTGGGGGGAGCGGCCGCCAGTGTCCGTCCGGAAGATATCGAGATCCGCCGTAACCACATGTTCAAGCCGATGTTCTGGAACCGGAACTCTCCCGACTACAAAGAACCAACGCCGATCGTAAAAAATCTGTTTGAACTCAAGAACGCACGTAGGGTGCTGTTCGAAGCAAACTATCTGGAAAATTCCTGGGGTGGGTTCAGCCAGGTCGGACCGGCGATCGTCCTGACGCCGCGCAACAATCTGAACAAGATCACGGGCGAAGTTAAGTGTCCGGATTGCGCGGTCACCGACGTCACCATTCGATATGTATGGATCCGCAGGGTGAACCAGGTCCTGCAGATCGCAAACCCCATGGATAAAGTGAAACCGGCGCCGGGCAATTCCTACTCGATTCACGACATCGTGGCCGAAGGACTCGGCTATCCGGAGTGCGGCAAAGCCTGTGGCGGCGCTCTCAATCACCTGAGTGGCCCAGTGGGCGGCTCACCCAAGGATTCGACCATGCACGATGTCGTGATCGACCACATCACCTTTGTCTCCATGAAGGAAACGAAAGACATCGCGATTCTGGGAGGACCACCGCAGAGCGATCCAAACGAACCACCCCGGATGTACAACATCACCTGGACCAACACCATCGCGGATGCGGGCCAGTATGGCATGTGGCCCTTGGGCGGAACTCCGGAGGAGAATTGTTCGTATTTCCCGGGCGCCACTCCCAAGACCCGGATCGAAGCCTGCTGGAAGGGGCACAGCGCATTTCGCGGAAACGTGTTGGCAGGAGGCGACAGCATCCGCGGACAGAAGCCCGAGTGGCCGGAAGGGAATCCCATCGTAGACAGCCTGGAATCCGTTGGGTTCGTGAAACTCAACCACGGCCTGGATGGCGACTATCATCTGGCAGCCAACAGCAAACTGAAGGGCAAGGCGACCGATGGCCGCGACCCTGGGGCCGACGTCGATGCTGTGTTGTCCGGGATCCGAGGTGTGCGTTAAGCCGGAAGGATCAGTTCTTGGCAGGCTCCGCGAGTTGATAAATGCGGTAGATCGGGTTCGCAAACGTGCATTGGTAGTCCATGCCCTCGATTCTTGCCTTCCCGCATTCCGGCGGGAGATTCAACCGGCGGCGCAGCGTGCCCTGGTCGGAGTACACCACGAATCGGGGCTTCTCGCGTGTGATGTACTGATCAACGGTTTCGTCGTAGCTGGTGTTCGCTAAGAAGGCTCGCTTTCCTGGGTCCAGAGGCAGGGCCGACGCCTGCCCGACGATATTCGATTCCTCGTTGTAGTTGTCAATCACTACGACGTCGTCGGCCCCCATATGGGTGCGCAGGTAGTGTGCCACGCCCACAATGTGCGGGGCGTAACGCAGACGCGGCGAAATCGAGGCGACCTTGCTGGAGAAGCGGTTGGGATGCTCGCTCAGGAAGAAGACAATTCCCAGATTCGCCACCAGAAAAGCAGCCAGCAGCGCGTAGGCGAGACGGAGTCGTCCGGGAAAGAGTCTCGTGCACAAACGCTCGCAGCCAAAGCCCGCGATCACGGCCAGCATTGCGCCTAGCGTCATCGTATAGCGCGCCATGGCGAGCAGTTTTCCCGTCGCGATCTCGTAGTTCTGCACGAGGGCAAAGAACAAAGTTAGAGCGGCAAATGACGCCGCCAGTCGCGATGACCACGATTTCAAGAACCCATACAAGGCTGCCAGCACCGCGAGCGGCGACAGACTGATCAGCAAGGCCCCCGGCCCAAGCGCCAACTGGTAAGCGAGGGGCACAGGGTGGGTTTTGAACCATCCCGTGACGAGTGTATTGTGCTGGCTCAGCACCCGCATGGGATCGTGAAAGACGATCGCACTGTACACCATGGAAAAGATCGGCCAGGCACCCGCCGTCAGGCCCAGAGTGAGAAGGGGCTTCAGCCAGCGCGCGAACCATGCCGGCCGTGACGCCTGATCCTGATACTCAAAAATGGCAAGAATGATTCCCAGCCCAAAGAAAATCGCCCACGCCTCCAGGCGAATGGTCTCGGCCACCGAGAGGCTGAGTCCGCCCATCGCCAATCGCCCGAGCGGCCGCGACTCGTCGCGGAAATAGCCGAAAAAAAACATCAGACCTGCGAGCAGAAAAAACAGGTAGCTCGCTTCGGCGGACGAGGTCGTGCTGTATCCGATATGAAGACTGTAGAAAGAAAAAACCGCTAACGCGATCACCCCAGACGGTTCGCCATAGAGAGTGCGAGCAAGTCTCCACACCAGGTAGAGCGAGCCAATGCCCGCGACCAGGCTTAGGAATCTGCCCGCGAACACCACGTCGTGGAATAGAAGTGTAAAGAGTCCGATCAGCCAGAAGTGCCCCGGAGGATACGCGCCGTAGCCGATCTTAAACACTGGGTGCTTCAACCACTCCGCCGTTAACGTCAAGCGCGCCCATGCATCGCCACCGGTATTGGCTGAATAGAAGAACGAGGTAGTGCGGAACACGGCCCCGACAGCGATGAGCACGATCGCGTAGGGTGAGGAGGGTTGCGACACGTCCGCAGCCTGCATCGAATGGATCTGTGTCGCTTGGCTCTGGGTCAACTGGCTCATGATGGTCGCTTTCTCGGCCCGCGCTCGGAGCCGTGGTAGTCCCTACGATGAGGCGTTTTCCAGATCGAGCACGGACATGTTGGAGAACCGGCCCACGGGCGTGTGCAGTTTTGCCCACAGCTTGCCGTCGAGGAAATGCGTATAGAAAGCGTGCATCAGTTTCGCCCGAGCGCCCAGTTTCCGTTCTGCTGGGACCGTGGTCAGCGGGTAGCCAAGATCCTCCAGGCAGCCGCCGACCAGCGATTCGATCGCGACGACTTCGTCGTGCGACAAACGCTCTTTCCAGCGATTCACCGGATTGTGGCGCCCCAATTCCGGTTCCCCCAGAAAAGAAGAGTTCGATTCTTTCAGCCTTCCCAGACCAGCTTGCTGGACGTGATCGTAGTCCAAATCTTGATCGATGAACTGAGCCACCGCGGCCAGCGTCTTCTTTGGCTGGTTGACCAGTTCCTCGTAGCGGACTTCCAGGTAACTGTCCGGGAACATGCGGCCGTAGTGCTGCCCCTTGCGAACCATCCATTCCCAATAGACGGCGGTTTCGAGCAGGCCACGAGCCTTCGAACTCCAGGGAAAAGGGCGAAACCCTCCCATCTTCATCAGGGAAAGCGCAATATCGCGGCCGTCGCGCACGATATGGAGAAACAAGGCATTCGGGAGATCGCGTTTGATACGCTCCACGTGCAAAACATAGTCCGGATCGTACACCGCCCAGCGCGCCACGCCCTGCTTCCGCGCGACCTCCTCCATCACGATCCGGATGAAGTCCCCGCCGGTCCGGCATTCCGCCTCGAGCTTGGACGACAACTCAGCCGCCTCCAGGCCGGAGCGGCGGAATCCCTTACTGTGCAGAAATAGATCGATCGCTTTCGCTCGATTGGCCGCTACGTTGAGCGGACCGCAGCGTGGGATCACGACCTTGTAGATGGGTAAGTAACCGCGGTAAAAAGCAAACCCGCCAGCGGAAAGCAGCGTGTCATAGAGCAGGTTCGTGCCGGAGCGGTGGCAGCCCACGACGAACACCGGGTTTCGACTGCGGCCGCCGCCCGCCGACGCTGTCGGCGCGGCTACAGCGGCTTCTGCGCTTGCGTTGTCCGCCATCGAGCAAAGTATAACATCGGGGTTTTGAGAGTCTGCTCTAGTGTCGTGCCGTTACTTTCGTAACCAAGCCAGCTGGGTAGCGTCGGCAACTTGCCGGCTGTAGCGAGGGCACCTTGCCCTCGCAGACGCAGTGGCCCAACAAAGGCCGTAGGTGAAACATCAACCCTGTGTTAATTTCTTAGAGTCGCGCGATCGTTTGGCATGCGCACTGCTCATATGTCTGTAACGCGCGCGTGAGAAGATCTGCGTCACAAATTTTCTATAGCATCCGACGCAAGCGCATTTCCAGCATCTACCATGTCAACTCCCATCAGTGAGACCTGGGCCCCGCAGGGAAGCTTCCATCATGTCGGTTTCGTCGTGGCGTCGATCGAGAAGTCGGCCGACTCATTTGCGCAATCGCTTGGGGCGGAGTGGGACGGGCACATCATTCACGATCCGAACCAGGGTGTGCGGGTGACGTTTCTTCGCAGCCGCTTCGCTGCCGACCCTCTTTTCGAACTGGTGGAACCCGCCGGAGAAAACGCACCGGTCCAAGCTTTCGTGAAGCGCGGCGGCGGCCTGCACCACGTATGTTACGAAGTAGAGAATCTGGAAGAAGCCTTGACGCGAGCAAGGGATGTCGGGGGCCTCATCACGCGCCCACCCCTGCCGGCGGTGGCGTTCGCAGGCCGCCGCATCGCGTGGGTTTATACTAAGAGCAAACTTCTCATCGAATATCTGGAGCGTTCAGGGGATGGCCGCCGAGCATGACGTGATCAACCTGCGCGAGGAAATTGATCGGTTGATTGCGGAAGGAGCGGCGGAGAAAGCGCGCGCGCGCATGGACGAACTCTGGCGGCGCGATCCAGGATCGGCCGCCGCCAGCTTCGTTGCTTCACGCATCGGCCAACTCCGCGAAAAGCTCGCGCTCGCGAAATTTAAGCTCGCGATTCTCCGTTCGTTCACCGTCGAGCCCATCGTCCCATTGCTGCGGGCCGAGGCCTTCATCTATGGCATCGATCTTGAAGTCCACGTCGGCGACTTCAACACCTACGTGCAGGACATCGTCGACGCAAGCAGTTCTCTCTACCGCTTTGCGCCCACCGCCGTTGTACTCGCGGTCCGCGTCGAAGAAGCCGCGCCCGACCTTGCCGGTGACTTCGCCGATCTGGCGCCCGCTGCCGCACGACAGGCTGTCGAGCGCGTCGTCCGTACCTTCGAGCAGTCGGTCTCCGCTTTCCGCCAGCATAGCCAGGCTGCGCTCATCGTGCATTCGCTCGCGCCGCCCGGCCATCCGAGCCTCGGCGTGCTCGATAGCCAGTCCGAAGCCGGCCAGTCCGGCTTGGTCCGCAAGATCAACGCCGAATTGCGCCGCATCGCCGAAAGCTTCCGCGGCGTTTACATCCTCGACTATGACGCGCTCGTCGCCCGTTACGGCAGCCAGCGCTGGCACGACGAACGCAAGTGGCTGATGGCCCGCCTGCCCATCAGCGCCGATCACCTGCTTCCCATGGCGCGCGAGTGGGTGCGCTTCCTCGTTCCGCTCACCGGCCGCACAGCCAAGGCGCTGGTCGTCGATCTCGACAACACGCTCTGGGGTGGCGTCATCGGCGAAGATGGTTTGACCGGTATCAAGGTCGGCCCCGAATATCCCGGCGCCGCTTACCAGGTCCTGCATCGCGCCCTGCTCGATCTGTCGCGCAAGGGAATTCTGCTCGCCATCTGCAGCAAGAACAATCTCGACGACGCCATGGAAGCGCTGGACAAACATCCCGGCATGTTGGTGCGCCCCAAACACTTTGCCGCTGTACGCATCAACTGGACCGACAAGGCACAGAACCTCCGCGAGATCGCCCAGGAACTCAACATCGGTATTGAGTCGCTCGCCTTCCTTGATGACAACCCCTTCGAACGCGAGCAGGTTCGCGCCGCGCTTCCGGAAGTCACCGTCATAGACCTGCCACAGAACCCGCTGGAATACGCCGCTGCCGTGCGTGACTGTCCCGTCTTCGAGCGCCTGACGCTTTCCGCCGAAGATCAGCAGCGCACTGCTATGTACGCCGAGCAACGCCAGCGTGCCCACGCCGAACAGACCTTCCAGTCGAAGGAGGATTTCTTTCGCTTCCTCGAACAGGAGGCGGAACTCGAGCCCGTCTCCGATCTCACGCTCGCACGCGTCGCCCAGCTCACGCAGAAGACGAACCAGTTCAACCTGACCACTCGCCGCTACACCGAGCAGCAGATCGCCGAAATGGCTGCACGCTCAGACTGGCACATCTTCTCCATCCGCGTGAAAGACCGCTTCGGCGACCACGGCCTCGTCGGCGTCGCCATCGCGCACGACCAGGGCGAACAGTGCGAAGTAGACACGTTCCTCCTCAGTTGCCGGGTCATCGGACGCACGGTCGAGACGGCACTTCTCGCGCACATCGCCCAGAGTGCCGCCGAACGTGGCTGCAGACGCCTGGTCGGATGGTTTCTGCCCACCCGGAAAAATGCGCCCGCCCGCGACTTCTACGAGCAACATGGCTTCCAGCGGCAGGAAAGTAACGGGACAGGTTCGCTCTGGGCGCTCGATCTCAACAACTCTCCCTTGCGCTCGCCCGACTGGATTAAGCTGAAAGTTCACAACGGAGGAAGGAATTGAATTCAACGTTTCAGCAGGTGCAGGTGATCGCATCCGACATCTTCGGAGTGCCCGCCGGCAAGATCACCGCCGACTCATCGCCTGAAACCATCGAGACCTGGGACTCCATGCAGCACTTGAACCTCGTGCTCGCCATCGAAGAAAAGTTCGGAGTGCAACTGGCTCCCGAAGACATCGAGCAGATGAAAACCATAGGCGCAGCCGCCGCCCTGGTCGCCAAGAAACTCCAGTCCGCTGTGCGATAGAATCTCACGTCCGGGAGCCTCGGAGGAGAACCACATCCCGGAGGAACGACTGACGCGCTTTGCTCACAGACTTCGCGCTTGCTCTTTAGTGGTGCAGCGGTGTACAGGCCGGGGAAAAAGTCGGCGTTGCACCTCATTTTGGGTGGCGCAGCGCTTTAGCGCTGCGATAGCCACTTCTTTTGAATGTCGGCTTCAGCCGCTGAGGTAAGCTGCTACAGGACACTACACGCACTGCCGAGCCTCGCTTCTCATTCATGCCCATCGTCATCCAACCCTACCGCCCCGAGCACGAACCCGCCGTCGCCGAGTTCAACCAGCGCCTCCGCCGGGCCGGCGAAGACGAGAACATGGTCTTCTATCGCTATGCCGAACCGCGATGGCTCCCGCGCACCGCCAATTCCCGCATCTATCACGAATTCTTCGTCGCCATCGACAACGGCGTCGTGCGCGGTGGCTACGCGCTCAAAACCCAGGACTTCCTCTTCCCCGACGGACAAGTCCGGTCTATCGCCTACTATCACCACCCACTCTCCGAAGGCATCGTCAACAAAGCGCACGCCGTCGTCGGCACGCTCCTGCTGCGCGATGCCATGCAGCGCGCCCCGCTGCTCTACTGTCTCGGCATGGGAGGCTACGACCGACCGCTACCGCAAATGCTGATCCGCCTCGGATGGGCCCACTGTCTCGTGCCATTTTTCTTCCGGGTGCTGAACCCCACAAGGTTTCTAAGGCAAATGCAGACCCTGCGCGAGTCGGCCAAACGCAGAATCGCGATGGACCTCGCCGCCTTCACCGGTGCCGGATGGGTCGGCTCGAAACTGTTCCAAACCTACCGCACGCTGACCGCTCCCCCCGCGGCGAAAGCCGAGATCCACGAGGTCACGACATTCGAAGCCAGTTCTCAGATCCTATGGGAACACGCAAAACAGATCTGTTCGTTCACCGCCGTGCGCGGCTGCGACACGCTCCAAAGCTTGTATCCGCCCTCGGAAACGCACCTTACCCGGATTGAAATCAAGCGCGCTGGCAGTGCGATCGGCTGGGCCGTGGTCGGCGAGCGCCGCAAGGATGCGAAGTACGGCAACCTGCGCGTCGGCTCGGTCGTCGATTGCTGGGCGCTTCCGGGAGACTTTCTTCCGGTCGTGCGAGCTGCAACCGAAACACTGACGCGCCAGGGCTTTGACCTGATCCTCACCAATCAGAGTCATCAAGACTGGGGCCGCACCTTCAAGGCCGCGGGGTACCTCTCTGGGCCCTCGAACTTCCTCTTCGCAGCATCCAAGAAGCTGGCAGAACTGCTGGCTCCCTTCGACGAAACGCGCGTGCGGATGCACCTGACAAGAGCCGACGGCGACGGCCTGCCCAGGAATTTTTAGCTCAGGTCTCAGTAAGTGCAATTGGAGAGACGGGCGTCCCCGCCCGTCCTACTGCCCCGCGTGTGTCGCTACCGGTGCGTCTTTCTCCACCTCGCTCGACAGCGCATAACCAAGCTGCTTCATGATCGCGCCCCAGTGTGCCTCCATGTAGGCCACTGTCTTCTCCGGAAGCACCGTGCGCCATCCACCCGACGCCGCCTTCCGCACAAACGGCTTGTCCGAGCGGGTGTGGAAAGTGGCCACCCACTTCCTCCCCTGCGTCTCTTCCATCTTGCGCATGTTGGCGGCGGAACTGAGCTCGATCGCTCGATTGATCCGCTGCACATCCGGATCCATGCCCATGAACTCTGCCACGCGCGCCAGTTCCCGCTGCGGGTTCGCCTGCAGGTCTTCATATCGCATCATGATGAAGCCATCGTGCCCCTGGCGGGTCGCGAGCCAACTGTTGACGTGGTCGGCCCACGAACCGATGCGCCGCCAAAATTTACCCGACATCCACAGCGGAACAAACTCCTCGATCGGACAACCCTCGGGCACGGAACGCAGCTTCATCTCCCAGTGGTAGTTCGAAATGGCAACGTCGCGGGGGTCGCGCACGATGTAAATCACGCGGCGGTAGCGGGCATCGAAACATTCATGGCTCTTGAGCACGCGCGGACGCGGACGGCGCCGCAGCACCCAGTCCGCGGTCTTGTACATATCGGGCACCAGGCGCTCCACGTTCAGGAAGGTGACAGGTTCACTGGGATTGACGAAATTCCCCACCAGGAAGCGCGTCCACGTATTGCCCGATCGCGGATACGAAGTCAGAAACACATCGTCATCGAAAATCGTGATCTCCCGCTCCAGCAGCGTGTGCCGGAACAATACGTCACTTACGCGCGAAAGATGCCGCAATGCCCTTCGAACCAGTAACGCCATCGCCTGTTCCCCTTATTCTTCCGCCGGACTGCGCTCAGCAGCCGAACGATTCCCCTGCAGCCATCCGAGAAACTTCTGTTTGCGCGCAAACATATTACGCGCCTCGTTGCGCAGGGTTCCTACAATCTGATATTTCGACTTGGTAAACCACGGCACACGATGTGGGGTGCAGCCGTATTTTTCCTTGTACGTCCCTTCGCCGCCCCAATCGAAAATCGTTGCGCCCCGCTTCTTCCAATAGCGGATCGCGTACCAATGACATGCTTCGTTAGGACGGAAATTCTGGTACGAACGGAAACTTGCGTTGCCCCAGAACTCTGCAATCTTATTGAAACCGGGATAAATTCCGGTCGCAATGCACTTCCCTTCTGGATCGCGCGCGCGAATCAGCAAGACGTTGCCACTCGGCTTAAGATTCTTCACCAGCGAGCGGACGCGCTCCACGGAATAGGTAGGTACCAGGCCCTGCTTGGCGAAAACGTCTTTAAGTTGTTCGTAGTATTCGTCCGCGAAGGCCAAGTCGTGCGCTTCTTCGATCTTCACGCCGCTTTTCTCCGCCTTGCGAACGCAGCGGCGGCATGCGCTTTCCATACCATTGAACAATTCGTCTTCCGATTTCGTCAGGTCCGTCCGATAGGAGCCGTAATATTCCGCTTTGAACCCGAGCGCCTCACCGTCGTCAAACGTAAAATTCGGGTCGGAAACTTCCATGTGCAGACACTTCAGGTGGTCCCATGCAAACTTCTCCAACGCTTCGAGCGCAGCGCGGTGGGAAATGCCGTGATTTAGATTGAATCCAATGTAGGGTGTGGTCCAGCCCGGAAAGGAACTGCCCAGAACCTTCATTCCAAACTTCGAGAAGGTCAACCCGGTGAAGTACCCGACAACGTCGCTTCCCTCGCGCACTTCCGCAAGCACGGGCGTGGCACCTTGCGACTCGGCCACAAAGTGCAGCCACTCGCGCGTTTGGAAAACCGTACGATCCGCGAAGCTGTCCAGAACCTTCCAGTCCGCCGCTTTGCAATCAACCTGGTGAAGCTTCATCGGTCTCCCAGTCGCTCCGGTTACCAGCAAATGCCTTCGTAAGTCTTCGCGCCTTCCGGACGCTTCGTGCGATCCAGGTGGATGAGGTCGATCACGATCTGCTCAGGTCGCAGGAACCTGGCCAGTTGTTCTTTGTTCGCCGACTTGTTACCCAGGATCACCACTTCGGCCGAGCGCAGCACGACTTCCAGATCGGCGGAGAGCACCGATCCGATGTGCGGAATCACCTGCTCGATGTACTGGCGATTCGCACCCGCCAGGCGTCCGAGTGAAACATCTTCGTCCCACACACGCACTTCGAGACCCTCTCCCATTAGGCGCTTGATCAGTTGCACCTGTGGGCTCTCGCGCAGATCGTCGGTGCCCGCCTTGAAGCTTAATCCCAGTTGCGCAATTTTCTTTTTGCCCGTGCTCATCACCATATCCACCGCGCGATCGATGTGCTCGGCATTGCTCGGCATGAGCGATTCCAGCAAGGGCAGCTTCAGATCAAGCTCTTTCGCCTTGTACGTGATCGCCCGCAGGTCTTTGGGCAGGCAGGAACCGCCGAACGCAAATCCCGGAGAAAGATACGCTGGAGAGATATTCAACTTCGTGTCGGACGTGAAAATCTTCGTGACCGCCTGCGCGTCCACGCCGAGGTGCTTGCACATAGTTCCCATCTCGTTGGCGAAACCGACTTTCAGCGCGTGGTAGCAGTTCGAGAAATATTTGACCATTTCGGCCACGGGAATGGTTGTTTCGTACAGCGTGCCCGGAGTGCTCTTGTAGAGTTCGCGCAGGGGCGCGAGATGATTTGTGTCGCTCGCCCCAAGAATCGTATATGGCGGATTCAAGAAGTCGGCCACCGCACTGCCTTCGCGCATGAACTCCGGGTTATAGCAGACGGTGAAATCCTGGCCGCACTTCTTCCCGCTCTCTCGTTCAAGAATGGGCAGGACAACCGTCTCGGTCGTCCCCGGCAACACCGTGCTGCGCAACACAAACACATGTGGCGTCTTTTTCTGGCGGATGACTGCACCGATTTCTTTCGCAACACTCTCGATGTGGCTCAGATCCAGCTTCCCGTTTTTCAGGCTCGGCGTGCCCACACAGACAAACGATACTTCGGAGTTCAGCACCGCCTCAGTCGCGTCGGTGGTGGCATGCAGACGACAAGCCTTGTTCGCTTCCGCGACCAACTCGCTCATGCGGGCTTCGATGATCGGGGTACGGCCCGAGTCCAGCATTTCCACCTTGGCGCGGCTGACGTCTACGCCAATGACTTTGTGGCCCATGGACGCGAAACACGCGGCCGATACCGACCCGACGTATCCCAAACCGAAGATGCTGACTGACAAGCTCAAGCAAAGTCTCCTCACCCGTCTGGCTATTCCCATCCAGTGTGCAAGAACCAGAGCAACCCACTCGCCATCGGTGGTGCCCGTGTTCCGAGACAATCAATACAACACTAGCATTTTCAACATGTTACAGACTATCTTGAAAATTCTCCGAAGTCCAGCCCCGGTCTGATGGCAAATAGTGGACAAGTTTTTCCACTCGAAGGAACACTCGTGGGACAAATTGGAGACACAGAATCCTAACCTGCCGGGTTCCGGGGCAAAAGGTGTCGACCGGACAACGATTTACAAGAGTCGCGGATCTTCCTTTGCCCCGGAAACATGGAAACTGTCGTGCGGGCCAGATTTAACGAAGTTGCATGAGTACTCCAGGGTTTCCCGTCGGTAAAGACCGCTCTTCTTCGCATGTAAGATAGGAAAATCTGTGACTTCACGGTGGCACAACAAGCTGGCACGTGTTTCCCGCATGGACTGGGAAGAAGTGTGGACACGCCTGGGGCAAGTGGTCCACAAGCGCAACGACCTCTTTCGGCACCGCATGGGCATGCGGCCGAAGACCATTCGGCTGAACGCATCCACAACACAGAACGGGCAGTTCTTTTTCACTGGCAGTGAGGCCCGGGATCGGGCGCAGTTGGTGCGCCGGCAGCTTCCGAACGAAGCTGCGGAGATTGTGTGCGAGGCGGATGAGATCTGCCAACATCGTTTTCGCTTGCTCGGCTACGACAATCTCGACTATGGAGCGGAGATCGACTGGCATCTGGATCGCGTGCACCGGAAGCGCGCACCGCTCGATCCCTGGTTCAAGATTCCTTTTCTTGAGTTCGCGCTGGTCGGTGACCACAAAGTAATTTGGGAACTGAACCGCCATCAGCACCTGGTGACGCTCGCAAAGGCTTGGCTGCTGACGAAGGACGAGAAGTACGTCCACGAATTGATGGCACAGTGGCGCAGTTGGATGAAGGCGAATCCTTACCCGCTCGGCATCAACTGGGGCAGCACGCTGGAAATCGCATTTCGCAGTTTGTCGTGGATGTGGGTGGATCACCTGCTCGCGGACACTCCGCAGCATACCGAGTTTCGCGCGGACGTCCTGCCGGCCCTCGCATTTCACGGGCGATACATTGAGCGCTATCTATCTACCTACTTTTCTCCCAACACACACCTGCTGGGCGAAGCGGTGGCAATGTTCTTTATCGGAACTCTGTATCCGCAAATGCCGCACGCGTCGCACTGGAAGCAAGCGGGATGGAAGATCGTGTTGCATGAGGCGGGACGCCAGGTTCGACCTGATGGGGTTTATTTTGAGCAGTCTCTGTACTACCACGTGTATGCGCTCGACCTCTTTCTGTATGCGCGACTCCTCGCGGCCCAGAACGACGCGCCCATTCCTGCGGCCTATGATGGCGTTTTGCTGCAAATGCTGAATGTGGTCGAGGCACTCGCGCAGGCTGGCCCGGCCGAAGGCTTCGGCGATGATGATGGTGGACGCCTGTTTAATCCGCGGCGCAACCGCACCGAGCACATGACGGACCCGCTGGCCGTGGGCGCGCTCGCCTACAACCGCGACGATCTGGCCGCGGCGCGGCTGACCGAAGAATCTATCTGGCTCTTTGGGGAACGCGCGGTCGCGGAACTTGCGCAGCGGCAGACGAAGCCAGCGTTACAGTCAGCCGCATTTAAGGATGGCGGCCTGTACGTATTGGCTGATGCGGAGCCGTGCGCGCAGACGATGGTGATTGATGCAGGTCCGCAAGGTGTGGGCCGCTGTGGCCACGGCCATGCCGATGCGCTCAGCGTGCGCTTGACCATGAATGGAGCGCACTGGCTGGTGGACTCGGGCAGCGGCGTCTATATTTCTTCCGACCCGGCAGATCGCAACGCGTTCCGCAGCACATCGGCGCACAACACCATGCGCGTGGACGGCCTGGATCAGGCCGTACCCGATGAACCGTTTTCCTGGACCGGCATTCCGACCACATGCACAGAGAGTTGGGTGACTGGAAAAACTTTCACCTACTTCGCTGGCAGTCACAACGGATATTCGCGGTTCACGGATCCGGTGACCCATCGGCGCTGCGTCTTACGCGTGAACGGCACGCTATGGCTGGTGCGAGATGTCGTAGTGGGAAGCGCAGAACACGACCTGGAACTTCGCTGGCATTTCGCCAATGATCTCTCATTGCGAGAGGCGGGCGCGAGCGAGCTGGTTGCTTCGAGGAACACGAAGGTGGACGATTCCGCGCTGCGCATGATTATTCCCGAACAGACGGCATGGAAAACGGAGATTACGCGAGGCTCACTCTCTCCGGCGTACGGGCGGCTCGAGTCCGCACCGGTCGTGCGATGTGAAGCACGGGTCAAGCTTCCGGCGGAGATTGCGACAGTTCTCGTCGCGCAATCCCACAACGCAGACGCGCGCCACGAACTCCGACTGGCCAGCATGCAGCACGCAGCCGTGCATGTATACGAACTCCAGGATCAGAATGAAAGCCACGGATTCTTCTTTGCACTCGACAAGCAAGCGTGGAGTTTTGGCCCATGGTCCTCGGACGCCGAAGTGTTGTACTGCCGGATCAAGGAAGAGAAAATCGTTCAACTGATCACCGTGGGCGGGAGCTCGGTGGCGTGGCAGGGAAAGCAACTGCTGAGGGCGACAACGCCATCTGCATACTTCGAATGGCGCAAGCAGGATGGATTGATGAACGCAGAACCCGAGCCATTTTCGCTTTCGCCCCTGTTTCAAGAGCTGACCGGCACGCGCTCGGCTAGCGCAAGCTCAAACACAACTTCTTCTTCATACGCGGAGAAACATTAAATGTGCGGGATCGCCGGGATTTTTGAATTTGGCCGGGACACGCGGGCAAGCGCCACAGCGCTGCGCGAGATGTGCCGCGTGATGACGCATCGCGGGCCCGACGACGAAGGCCTCTACACCGACGGGTGCCTGGGCATTGGCATGCGCCGCTTGAGCATCGTCGACTTGGCGACCGGGCACCAGCCGATCTCGAATGAAGATGGGACGCTGTGGATCGTTTTCAATGGTGAGATCTACAACCACCTGGCGCTGCGCGAGCAACTGATCGCGCGCGGACACTCGTACAGCACACACAGCGATACCGAAACGGTCATTCATCTGTTCGAGGAATACGGCGCGGATTGCGTGCAGCACCTGCGCGGCATGTTCGCTTTCGCGATCTGGAATCGCAACACGAAAACGCTGTTCATCGCCCGCGACCGGCTGGGGATCAAGCCGCTTTACTACAAGCTGACGCCGGAGCGGTTGCTGTTCGGATCCGAGGTCAAGGTGGTTCTGGCACATGGCGGCATTCGCCCGGAGTTCAACCGGGCCACGCTGCCGGAGTTTCTGGCATTTGGGTATCTGTCGGGCGAGAAGACTTTTTATTCAGGGATTGGAAAGTTGCTGCCCGGGCACACCATGACCATTGGTCCGGACGGGAAGCCGGAGATCCGCCAGTACTGGGATCTGGATGCGTCGAAGCCGCATGAATCGCGCGATGAGAATTACTACGTTCGGAGTTATCGCGAACTGCTGGAAGGCGCGGTCCAGAGCCACCTGATGAGCGACGTTCCGCTGGGTGTGTTTCTGAGCGGCGGCCTCGATTCGAGTGCGGTCGCTGCGTTGATGGCCAAAATTCGCCGCGAGCCGATCGAAACCTTTTCGGTCGGCTACCCGGAGCAGAGCTACAGCGAACTTCCGTATGCGCGCACGGTTGCGGACCACTTGAAGTCGCTTCACCACGAAGTCCTGATCAGCGAGCAGGACTTTTTCGGTTCCCTGCCCCGTCTCATCTGGCATGAAGACGAGCCGATCGCGTGGCCGTCGAGCGTCGCACTCTACTTTGTGGCGAAACTCGCTCGCGAGCGCGTCACCGTCGTCCTTACGGGAGAAGGTAGCGACGAGACGCTCGCCGGCTACACCCGGTTGGCGCTCGATGGCGAATCCTGGTCCGACTTTTACTTTGACAACTTCTTTTCTGCTTTCGGGAAGGCCGAGCAGTCTGGACTGCTGACTGCCGATTTTGCCCGGCAGTTCGCGCCCGAGACTGCCTACCGCGAAGTGCTCAGATACTGGGAGCAGTCTTCCGGGCCATTGCTGCAGCGCCTGCTCTACACCGACATCAAGACGTATCTGGTGGAACTGCTGATGAAGCAGGACAACATGAGCATGGCCGCCTCTATCGAGAGCCGTGTACCGTTCCTGGATCACGTGCTCGTCGAATTCGCCAGCCGCATCCCGCGCGAAGTTCAACTCAGGGGCCTGGCTGGCAAACAGATTCTGAAAAAGGCGATGGAGGACCTGCTGCCGCACTCCATCATTTATCGTCCCAAGCTCGGATTCCCGACGCCCTGGAGTGGCTGGCTGGCTGGATCGCGCCTCGAGGCCATCGAGGCCATGCTGCTCGAGCCGCGCAGCCTGAATCGCGGATACTTCCGCCGGGAGGCAATTCAAAAACTCTTCCACGAGCACCGCACGAAGCACCGCGATAACTATGATCGCATCTGGAGACTCTTGAATCTGGAGTGGTGGCACCGGGTGTGCCTGGAAGGCGAGTCTCCGGCGAGTTCCGGGGAACCGGAGCTACGATTGGCTTCGGCGCACTGACGTGGCGGCTGCGGTCATCGCGACCGGGCTTCCGCGAGCGCAGTCTCGGGCTTTTCGCCATTGCGGCTCAACAATGTGCGATACACGTCGATCCATTGCTGGCGCACTCGGCTCCAGTCGTACTTGCGCGATTCCTCGTGCGCGTTGTGAGCCAGTCTCGCCGCCAGCTCCGGTTCGCGCAGAAGCCGTACCATGTTCGCAGCAAGCGCAGCTGCATCACCCACCGGCGAAAGTAGCCCCGTCTTCTCGTGTTCGACAAGATACGGCATGCATTCGGGCGACGTGGTGACGACGGGTGTCCCCGCAGCAAACGCTTCCATCACCGAGACCGGCATATTGTCGAGGCGCGATGCGTTGATGAAGATATCGGCCGCGTTGTAATACTTCCCGATTTCCGCCCGCGGTGCGACGCCGGTGAAATTCACTCCCGTTAGTTTCAGGTCCGCGACCAGAGCGCGAATGTCGGCTTCCAGGGGACCACCGCCGACCAGATCCAGCTGCGCATCAGGATAGGTTTCCTTCAGCTCGGCAAAGGCGCGAACCACAACATCGATGCAATAGTAAGGCGAGAAACCCCGTGTGCAGACCAAATGAGGGCGGAGCGGCCGCCGTTCACGAAACGAGAACTGCGTTAGATCGATAATGTTGGGAACAGCCTGGGCTGCCACTCCAAACTCGGCAAACACATCCATCAGGTACCGTGAGGGCACGACGACGGCATCCACTTTGCCGAGTACGGCGCGTGCCGAACGAAATCGGCGGAGGTGATCCCGCGCTTCCCCACTGTGGTAATGAATCAGGGCCTTCTTGCCGCGCCAACGCGATGTCCACCATGCTGGAGCGGGAGCAACCAGAAACGACCAATAGCCTGCCGAGAAAATATGCGCAACGTCGGAGTCCTCAAGGCCGCGCCAGACCTCGCGCAGATACAGCGGCTCGCGCACGATGGTGCGAAGCCCCGGGATTCGCTCGATCCAGCGCAATCCCTTGGGGAACACCGGGTCGATCGGCACCAGCTTTGCGTCCACGTCAGGGTCGCCCTGCCAATGGCGGAGCAGCAAATCCGCCTGGACGGCCTGGCCACCGACATAACGCAGAGACGCCGCGATGATGGCGACTCGCACTTTCCTCCCGGGCCCGGGCGTCTGCGCGACCGCGCTCATCGTCTGTACCCCGGGAGTCTGCGATTGGAGATCTTGCGCTCCAGCAGTCGGAGGTAGAGATCCTCATGCTGCTGCCGCATCTTTGCGATGGTGAAATTCTCGTGCGCAAACGAACGCGCATTCCCTCCCATGCTCTTTCGCAGTGCTTCGTCTTTCAGCAATCGACCCAGCGCACCAGCCAATACATTGTCATCTCCTACCCCCACAAGAATGCCGCGGTCCTCGGAGATGAGTTCCACATTCCCGCCAACTCGCGCGGCCACCACCGGAATGCCTTGCGCCATGGATTCGATGATGGAATTCGACAGGCTCTCCGAAACCGACGGCAGCACACTCACGTCCAGCGAGGCCAAGACCGCAGGGACGTCGCGGCGATCCCCGAGAAAGCGTACGTTCTGCGCAATTCCCAGTTCCTCAGCCTCCCGCTCAAGTTCGGCGCGGAACGGTCCGTCCCCCGCCAGCAATAGCTCGCTGGTGGGCATCTCTTTCTGCAGTTGCGCGAACGCCCGCAGAAGGCTGCTGTGATTCTTGGAGCGCGTGTTCATGCGGGCGATCATTCCGACGCGGAGCACGCCGGGGACGCGCGGAATCGCTGGTTCTGTCGGAGCGAACACCTCGGGCGGCATTCCGTTTCCGATCACGACCGTCTTGTGCCTCGGCAAACCAGCCGCGCATAATCCATCCGCCGCGGCTCGGGAGTTGCATACGACCGCATCAGCAAGGCGTAGCGCTAGCAGCTGCGCCTTGAACTGTGCCCGTGTCAGAAGGTCTCCGAGTTGGCGCTGACTGCCAATCACAACCGGAACGCGCGCCCAGCGTGCCGCAGGAATCAGAGTGAGATTAGTGTAGAAGTCGAAGGCGTGGGCAATGTCAATGGCGTTCTGGCGCAAGTGTCGCGCCAGCCGCGCTCGGGTCTTCCACGACTCCAGCTTGTAGAGGCTTCCCCCCAGCGGAAACACGGGAACATCGCACAAGCCCACGTCGCCCAAACTATCCAGGAACGCGCCTTTCTTCTGAATGCAGCCGATCGACACGCGAAACGCGCTGCGGTCCAGGCTCATGGCGAGGGTGGAGAACTGGCGCTCACTGCCGCCGGTTTCGAAGCTGTCGCTCATCAGGAACACGCCCGGCGATTGTGGACGCTGTTTTTCAGTCGCACCTGAATCCGGCACCGAGGCGGGCCTCGTCATCATCCGATGCCCCCGGAAACGGTGGCGAGATCAACCGCTCCCGCTGGTTGCCGCAAAGTCTCCAGGAAATTCCGGTGCCAGAGTTCAAATATCAGGAACCGCCAGATGCGGGCCGAGTGGTCCCGGCGCTGCTGGAAGTGTTCGTCGAGCAAGCGGCGCAGTCCTTTTTCTTCGAAGTAACCGCGCTGGAGGGCCCGCTGGTCGAGGAGGACGTCGAGGATCAGCGGTTTCAGTTCATTCCGCATCCAGTGGACAAGCGGCAAAGCAAACCCCTGTTTCTTGCGATGCAGCACCTCGCGCGGCACGCCCAGGCGCTCGGCGAGTCTGCGGAAGATGTACTTCTGCTCGCCGCCGCGCATCTTCCACTCGGGAGCGAGCGACGAAACCCACTCTACAAATTGGTGATCGAGAATGGGGCCCCGCGCCTCCAGAGACGTCAGCATGCTCATGCGATCGACCTTGGTGAGAATGTCGCCCGCCAGATACGTTTTCGTGTCGAGGTACAGGACGCGGCTCAACGCGTCCCGGGCCGGAGCCTTTTCAAGATAGCCACGTAGAACATGCAGAGAATCGTTACCATTCGCCAGAGCCCGAGCGCGGAATTCTGGCGTCAACAGCTTCATCTCGCGAATGAAGGACTGAATGGTCACGCCTTCGAGGTAGCGTTCCTGCCAGGGCAAGGAAATGCTGTACGCCAGATTCCGCCCCGGAGTTTTATACGGCAGCAGCGGATGAATCGCGCTGCGATAGAACTTCCCTGCCCATGCCGGCATGGAGTGCGAGCGGTCGTGCAGATGAATGCGGTACCGCTCATAGCCGGCGAACAATTCGTCGCCGCCGTCTCCCGAGAGCGCCACCGTCACGTGCTGCCGCGCCAATTGCGAAACGTAATACGTGGGCAGCATGGAGGAATCGCCGAACGGTTCTTCCAAAGAGTGGGTAAGAACCTCGACCGTCTCGACCACATTGGGCTCGAGGATCAATTCGTGGTGCTCGGTGCCGAACTTTTGTGCGACCAGGCGCGCGTAGTCCGCTTCGTTGAAGTCAGCCTGCTTGAACCCAATTGAAAATGTCTTGACCGGCCCCGCGCTGGCGCGCGCCATGAGCGCAACCACGGCCGAAGAGTCCGTTCCGCCACTCAGCATCGCGCCCAGAGGAACGTCAGAGATCAGGCGAATCCGCACTGCCTCTTCCAGGCGATGCTCCATCTCCTCCAGGCACTCTTCCTCACTCTTGGGATGATAGGTCCCATATTGCGGCACATCCCAATATTGCCGCACCTTGATTTCCCCATTTTCGAATTCCAACACGTGTCCGGGCGGAAGCTTGTGAATCCGCTGGAATGCCGTGGCCGGATCGGGCACGTAGCCCAGATACATGTACTGCCACAAGGCCGGGACATTCACTTCGGCCAGATCCGGCGCCACTTCGAGGATGGACTTGATCTCTGACCCAAACCATAACCGGCCATTCTCAAGCGCGTAGTGCAGCGGCTTCTTGCCCATGCGATCGCGCGCCAGCAGCAGCTTGCGCTCGCGCTCGTCATAGATGGCGAAGGCAAACATCCCGCGAAGTTTCTGCACGCATTCCGCGCCCATCTCTTCGTAGAGGTGAATAATAACTTCGGTGTCGGAGTGGGTGCGGAAGATGTGGCCCTTGGCTTCGAGCTCGGGTCGCAGGTCGGGGAAGTTATAGACTTCGCCGTTGAACACGATCCAGGCGGTGCGGTCTTCATTGAAGACCGGCTGATGTCCGCCCGCCAGGTCGATGATGCTCAACCGGCGCATGCCCAGGCCGCTGCCACCTTTGACGAACAGACCTTCGTCGTCCGGCCCGCGGTACACGATCCGCTCGCACATACGATGGATCGTGGCCTCTTCTACTCGCGCTCCCGGCCTTGAATCGACGATTCCGGCAATTCCGCACATGACTTAGCCTCTCACGCTCGCTGCCGGCTGCGCGGGTGCAGAGGTGGTTCGGGACACATCGCGAAAGCGCCGGAAGTGGTAGTCGCGATAGAGGCCGGGGTTCCCTTCCCGCCCGTCGCATGCAGCCAGGATAATGTTGACCATCTCGCGCGCTGAGGTGAAGTGCAGCGTTTCTTTCCGGTCACCGGCACCTTGAACCAGTTCCTCAAGAAACTTTCGCATGGGCTCGCCCGCAACGGCTTCGCCCTGCGTTGGATCCATGCTGTGCGCGTGCAGCTTGATGAACAACCAGTCGGGGCGGCCCTGGACGCGCACCGCGGCTTTCTTCCAGAGCGCCAACCGGCGCACGCTGAGCGGATTCGATTGGGTGATGGAGGCGTTTTCGATTCCCGGCTTGCCCCCGCGGCCAAAATCCATGCCCAGAGGTCCCTGGACGATCAAGGGAAACGTTCTGGGTGTGCGCGAAACATCGGGCGAAGTTTGGTGCGAGACTCGAAGATCTTTGCCTTCGCGCTGAGGAGCGACCCGATCGAGTGGTAGTGTGCACTCATACAGCGAGTTGATTTTCGCGGTCTGCGCAGGATGGAGCGGCGACGTGGGCAACGTCATATCCGCGTAGCATCCGGTTGAGGCGAGAACCGCCATTTCCGAATCCACGCCGCAGAACTTTCCCCCCGCGGAATTGGCGAGCGCGAAATTTCCATGCACGAAAACGTACTTCGGAATCTCCGACCCCTCTTCGAGGGCAAGGCACTGATGGCGTAAGGCCAACGCGTCGCGGAATTCCGTGAGAACGCGGCGGGTATTTTCCGCCGTATCGGGCTCGGGAATCCCATGATGAAGATGGATTTCGATTTCGCCCCATCCCGCGTGACAGTGGTCGGCCAGCATTTCGATAAGGCCGGCGTCATATTGTTCAGCGGGATAGAAATACGAGTGCACGAACGGCTGGCCATCGTGGTCGCGAAAACGGTCGATCCGCTTCGGGTACTCACGGCACCACCATTCCAGCCGCCGAACCTGTTCCTCTCGCGAGACGCGAGCCATTCCGTCGTGCGGATCGATGGCGGGCTCGAAGTGGTCCGCCAGCGCAAAGATCAGGTGAACTGGGCTGTCTGGAATGGTGCGTGACAGCCGCTGCCATGTATAGCTGGGCAGGACCTTCGCTGCATACGTCGCTTTTTCTTTCCAGCTCATTGATTCATTTCGTCGGCTGCAGCGGATTGCGACCACGGACCGAGATAGGCAACTCGGCTACATGCAGGTCCTCGAGTCCCATAGCCTCAAACCAGCGGAATACCTGCTCGTAGGTATGTTTCGACTGGTACTTGGGGGAATACCAGTCAAAGGTGTCGAGCATGCGTGCTTCCGGCTCTTTCTGACGGTTCACGGGAAACACGTGGTGGATCGCACCGGCCACCGGCCCTCCTACGACTGGCACTCGCCGCAACCCCTGGTCCAGGTGATAGAAGAACGGCACCGCGATTCTAAGGATGCCGTGCAGCGTCTCGGGCCTCATCTTGTGCGTGTAGCGCCGCCAAAAATCGCTGAAGCGATACCACTTGTTGTATCCGCTATACAGCCACACGGCCAGAACGCCACCCGGCTTGAGGTACTTGGCCAGCGCCTTCACCGCAGCTTCGCAATCCGGCGTGTGATGGAGGACCCCCATGCTGTAGATAATATCGAAGCTCTGCGCAGCAAACGGCAGCGCGAAAACGTCTGCCTGGAGGGCAACGAACTCGCGGCTGGCCAAATTCCTGGCGGCCACTTCCGCAGCTGCGCTCAGATCGATGCCCACCACCCGGCCTCCCCAGCGGGTCGCAACCTCGGCAAAGCGGCCCATCCCGCAACCCACGTCCAGCACCAACTTGCCTTTCAGCTCTTCGGGCCGCAAGCCCGTCTTCATCAGGAAATGCTGCTCGGACTCGCGGACCTCGTCGTGATCAAGCTGAGTTTTGTGATAGCGGTGCCACTGAAAACCAAAACTGGCCGCATAGTGCTGCGCGTCCACAAAGCGCACAATCCCGTTTACCTTCGGATACGCGCGCTGGCACGCGGGACACACAAACCCTCCCGATTGGTCGCTTTCCAATCGCGCGTCGCAGTGCAGGCAACGCAGGATCGCCTGCAAATCAGCGGACAGGGGTGACTGCACCTGTTCTTCCGTAATGGGCATAAACCTCCAGGAAATGGTGTGGCTTCGACGCGGGCGGAACCGCGCCCTGTTCTTGTTCTGTCTCTTTCACGGTTTGCAGCAACGTCGCGGTAAACGCTACCGCGAAGAACGGGAAGAACTGGTAGGCTTCGGGCGCGAACGAGGCGCCCACCACGAAGCCGATCAGCGAACTTTGCAGGGCGCCCACGAACAGAACCGTGTGCTCGTCAAGGTTCTTCGTCTTGCGCAGAATGCGGAGGTTCCTGAAACCCCGGCCGAAAAACCACAGATAGAGAATGAGCGCGGGAATGCCGCCTTCCACGCAAATCTGCAGATAGGTCATGTGCACTTCATGCCAGATCAGGGAGTAGGTCATGAAGTTGTTCACACCGATCCCGAGAATCGGATAATTCTCGATGCCCTCGATGGCGCGCTCCATTAGGTACTTGCGGTCCTCGTACGATCCGTAGGCCGACTGATCGGTAGAACTGTCGCCCGACAAAGCGCTAAAGCGGTCATAGAGCTTGCCACCCGCGGTCGCCATGATCAGCACGCCAAGCACGCCGGTGGCCACGATCAGGTAAAAGCGCTTCCCCTTAATCCCGAAATAGTAGAGGGCAAAACTGCCGGAGATGACGAGGTCGATAAACCCAGCGCGGGATGCGGTCAAGAAAATTGTCACCGCCATAATCAGCATCCCGAAAAGCCAAAGCGATTTGATGAGCCTGGTCTTGGCGGTCAGCATGAAGGCCAGCGCGAAGGGCAGCGTCAGTACAACGGCGAACGCCAGGTCATTCGGGTTGGAGTAGATGCCGCCGATCACACCCTCCAGGCGTGGCTGGCTGTGGCCCTTGATGATGGAGACTGCGCAAATGACCACCACGGAAGCGGTCTGGATGTAGATGATGCGCCGCAAACGGTCGAAGGTCGTGACCAGCAGGAAAGTGAGGACCCAGGCCACGAACACCTTGGAAAAATCGATGGTGTGGGTAACCGCGCCACCCTTCCAGACCGGAGAAAGAAAGGCGCTGAGAAAAAGCAAGCCCACCATGGCCAAAAGCAGTTTCGCTTCTTTAGGCACATCCTTGAAGGTGCGCTTGGTTCGGCCCTGGCTCTGGAACAGCCCCCATATCGCCAGAATGGCGGTAATCTTGGCCAAAGGAAAGTACCTCAAGCCCGGAACCCAATCCTCTGGCCGGGCGCAGTAGACCACAAAGAAACTGCTCAGCCAGAAGAAGGCAGTCTTGGTGGGATCCACGACCGGCAGAATCCTCCGCCTGCTCAGGATGTCCGTTGCTGTCGCGGTTCCACTATCGCCGATGGCCACAAAGTCCTCTCTTCTTCTTCATGCCGTGCGCACCGGAACCGAGTTCGCCGTCGAAGACCGTTTCTCTATTACTGATCGCAAGATTCCGTTGAACCGCTCGCCAATCGCCGGCCAGTCGTACCGGGCCGCTGTCTCCGCTGCCGCCTTTTCATAGCGGCGGCGCAGTTCGCGGTCCCTCAGCAGCATGATCACGGCATGAGCAAACGACTTGCCGTCGTCGGCCAGCATGAGGTCGCGGCCGTGACGCACATCCAGACCTTCGGCGCCCACCGTGGTCGAGACCACGGCCTTCGCCGTCGCCATCGCTTCGTAAATCTTGAGCCGAGTCCCGCCTCCAATCCGCAAGGGCACAATGACTACGGCCGACTGCCGCAAATGCTCCACGACCGAGGGAACCCGTCCGGTCACTTCGACCACATCCGAAGCCCATTTCTGCACCCGGCGGTCCGGGTTGCGGCCCACAATGCGGAAGCGCGCTTCCGGCACCTCAGCCCGGATATCCGGCCAGATCTCGCGACAGAAATACTCCACGCCGTCCACATTCGGCTCCCAGTCCATGGCGCCGACAAAAGTGATGAGCGGCGTAGGCTCGGGCGCACCGGGGTCGGGTTGGTATTGTGCGAGATCGACGCCGGTGGGAATCACGGTGACGTGGCTGGGGTCGACCCACTCCGTCATCAACGTGCGGTCGTTTTCTGAGACGGCGACGACGTGGTGAAACTTGCGGACCTCGATCTGTTCGTAGCGCAGCATCTTCTGGAACTCCATGCGGTACATCGTCTTCTTGACAGGATTGGTCGCGGTCGCGGCATGGCGGCGCCAGATTTCGCTTTCCACGTTGTGCTCAAAAAGCACGCTGGGGATGGTGAGGTGGCCCGGGAAGTTTACGGCAGCATCGAGAAAATCGCAGACGGCTACATCGAAGCGTTGCTCGCGGAACCAGGTGCGGATCTGGTCCTGCACCTTCAAACAGGCAAAGCGGCTGACCGCGTAGGGGGGCTGTACCGTCAGGTGCGCCAGATAGTCGACGCCCCGGGCAACGCCGGAAAGGTCGCGCTTGCCCGTGCAGACGGCGATGGAGCCGGGCAGGTACCGTTGCAGTTCGCCCTCGTACACGTCGTCGGGCTTGCCTCCGTAGTACGAGTAAAACGTAAGGTCGTGGTGCGCGGCGAGATATCGCAAGACGTGGAACGTGCGGATATTGCCGCCGCTGTGCACGGGCAGGAGCTTATCGGCTTTGACCCAGAGGATCCTCATACCCGGTCAGCGGACCCAAGCCGCCTTTCTGCCCGTGACAAAGTTGATGAAGGCAACCAGGGCGGCACAATTGAGTACGACGAACGTGCGCGCGGGATCAGCAATGCGCGAAAGCGGTCCAATCTTTACGCCTGCGATCGCCACCAGGCTCAACGCGTAAAAGCCGAGTTGCGCGATAAGGGCAGCACGATACAGCGGCTGGCGCAGGAACAGCGACGCCACCAGCAGCACCAGGAGTGCGAACGGGACTGCCAGGCGCGAGAGCTTGTGGCTGATGAATTCAAAGCGGATCGGATTCTTCGAGGTGAGCAGCCAGGGCGCCAGCTGCAGCAACTGGTAGTTGCCGCTGAGGGTTCGGACCTTGCGCGCAAACTCGCGCCTCCCCCCGAGGTCGGGTGAATCCCAGGCGCGGGCGCGGGAGTCGAAAATCACCCGCGCTCCCTGGCGCACGATCTGCATGGGCAAAAGAACATCATCGAGGATGGTGCCCTCGGGCAAGGGCTCGAGCAAGCTGCGCCGCGCGCAATAGATCGCGCCGGTGGTGCCGGCCACGGATCCGGATGCAGATTCCAGATCACGAATCTTTTTTTCGATGCGCCAGTACAAGCCCGTTCCCTTTCCCGTCTCCCCCGTGGCTGGATCGCCTAACATCAGTTCCCCGCTGGCGGCCCCGACGCCAGGATCGGCGAAGTTTTCAATCAGCAAACGCAACGCCCCCGGTTCGATCCACTGGCGGGCGTCAGTGAACAAGAGCACTTCTCCGCTCGCCAGCCGGACGGCGTCATTCAGTCCAGCCGCCTTGCCTTGTGATACCGCTTTCATCACCGTGCGCACGCGCCCGCCGCGGGCAAACGCCTCGAGAATTGCCCCCGTGCCATCGCTCGAACCGTCGGAAACCACCACGACCTCGAGCTTGGTTTCCGGGTAGTCGAGCGCCAGCAGGTTTTCCAGCTTGCGAGCGACGATTGCCTCCTCGTTTCGTACGACCATCACCGCCGATACCGCCGGCTCTCCCGGACTCCGGCGAACGGGCCGCGGCGACCACCGGCTGCGCAGCCACAACCACACGGGATACCCCAGATACGAGTAGCCAATCAAGGCGGCGGCGATCCAAAACAGCCATTTCATTGCGCGCCCCGGCGCAACAAGACGATCTTGACGGTCAGGAACATGATCAGCAGATCGAAACCGATCGACGCGTTCTTGATGTAGTACAGGTCGTACTGAAGCTTCTCCCGCGAGTCCTCAATGGTGCTGCCGTATTTGTACTTGACCTGCGCCCACCCGGTCAGACCAGGCCGGACCATGTGCCGCACCCCGTAATACGGAATCTCCTTCGACAGCCACTCGATGAACTCCGGACGTTCCGGCCGCGGCCCGACGAATGCCATGTCACCCTTGAGTACGCACCAGAGCTGCGGGATTTCGTCGAGGCGCGAGGAGCGGAGGAACTTTCCGACGCGGGTAACGCGGGGATCGTTGTCGCCCGCCCACTTCGGACCGCTGGCCGCTTCGGCATCCTGGCGCATGGTGCGGAACTTCACCACCTTGAAAACCCGCCCACCCTTGCCGACGCGAGTCTGCGTGTAAAACACGGGCCCCCGGGAATCGGCGCGGATGGCCAGAATGATCAAAGGGATCAGGGGAGCCGCCAGGATCAGCCCGAGAAGCGAAATTGCGATCGAGATCACACGGCGCACAACGATAAACGCTGTGCTACGGCGGAAGCCCTCGCTGAACACGAGCCAGCTCGGATAGAGATTGTCGACTTCGATCTTGCCGGAGATCTTCTCGAGCCAGGAGGTTGCCTCCTCAATCTTGACACCCTGCATGCGCAGTTGGAGCAGTTCTGGCATCGGAATGGTGCCACGACGGTCGGGCATGGCAACGATGACGCGGTGGACTTTCTGCTTGTTGACCACGTCCATCAGGTGAGCAGCCACCGATTCGCGCGTTACTGCACCTTCGAGTTTGCCCGTCCAACTCGCGACCTCGACGCCGATCTCTGGATCCTTGCGCAGCCCTTGCACAACGCGCTGCGCACGCTCGCCTGTGCCCAGAACATAGACCCGCTCGACCAGAATCGGCAACTGCACCAGCCAGCCGTAGCCGAGGCGCCATCCGAAAAGGGCAAAGGTCAGGATGACCAGTCCCAGCGCCGACGAGCCGCCGCCCAGCAGGAAGTCGGGACGGACATAGCTGATACCAGCCATCACGAAGGCCAATAGGCCCGGCACCATGAGCAAGCGGAAATAGAGTTCACCCCGGGTATTCAACCGGGCGGTATCGTAGAGATCGAACCAGTGCGAGCACAGCAACACCACCCCGGTGACCACGAACAGCTTGATGTATCCACCCTCGTAGTTCAGCACCAGGTAACTATCTTCCCGAAGCTCGAGCACGGCCGCCAGCAGGAACGAAGTCCAAACGATGAGGGCCTCTCCTATCAGCAGGATGAGTGTTCGAATCGGGTAATAGACATTGAAGAGCCGGATCAATTTTGACCTCGGTTCATCTCTCAGGCGTGGCTGCTCACGGCCTCGCCATAGTAGTACTTCGATCGCTCAAGTCTTCCGGAAGGCGCGCCGTTGAGAATCACGCCCAGCAACAGTTTGTCCTGGAACTCTTCCCGGGCTCGGCGAGCCAGGTCGGAAGGCGTCACGTTGGACCGCACCACCATGAGCACGCCATCGCAGAAATTCGCAAGCAACGTGGAGTCGGCGACCGGAATGACCGGCGGTGTGTCCATGATGATCCAGTCGAACATCGGTTCGACGCGTTGCAACAGAAGCTTGAGCCGGCCGTTGGTCAGTAACTCGGACGCGCTGGAAGCGAGGCGGCCGGCCGGGAGGAAGAACAGGTTCTCCATCGGGCCACGCTGCAGCACGGAGAATTCGTCGCATTCGCCCAGCAGGTAGTCGGAGAGTCCGGGGGTTTGCGGAGCTCCGAGGTGGCGGTGCATGCCTGGGCTGCGCAAGTCGGCGTCGATGATTAGAGCGCGGCGGCCGTGTTGCCGCACCATGACCTGGCCGAGGTTGGCAGTAACAAACGACTTCCCTTCTTTGGGCAGCGCGCTGGTCACCATCAGCCGTTTGAGCGGCATTTTCTCTCGGATCTGGTAGAGCCGCGACCGCAGTGTGCGGAACGCTTCGGCCCCGATGCGATTCTCGTCGTCCTGGAAAAACAGCATGGTGCGCGGGTCTGGAGTCCAGTTGGTCTGTGGACAGCGGGCCAGCAAGGTTTCGTAGGTAAATCCGGCAGCCATCGCGGGCACACTGGCGACGCGCTGCTCCAGCGGCGGCATGCTCACGGGCTGCACTTCGGGTGGGGCGAGGGTTGTTTCGACATGCCCCCCCATGGAAGTTGCTCTTTCCTGTTCGGCGCGTTTCAAAGCGTCATGGATGCGGCTCATAGTTTCCTTTCCTTGGAAAGATCTTGTTCGGATTGGCGCAAGCGGTCCGCGAGGGTTGCCAAAGTTCGTAGAGCTTCGACCAGATCAAATTTTTCCGCGCCCACCACCCGAGGAACCACCGGAGTCATGGCCGCGGCTGCGTTTCCGTCGGACAAGTCGAAATCGCGCGCCACGGAATCCACCATTTCGGTGGCCACAGTTTTCCTCTGGTCAACGAAAGCGCTCACCAGGCAGTGCTCGCACAGGAGGTTGATGACGCGCGGGATCCCGGCGGAGTAGCGATAGAGCGCCATCAAGGCTTCCGGTTCGAAGATCGGTTCGCCGTTGGAACCGGCGATACGCAAACGCTGGTGGACGTACGCCTGAGTCTCCTCCACATTGAAAGCATGGGTTTTCGCCCGCAACGTCAGGCGCTGGCGCAACTGGCGTAACTGGGGCTGCTTGAGACGGTGCTCCAGTTCCGGTTGCCCGACCAAAACGATCTGGAGCAGCTTCTCGGTGAAGGTCTCCAGATTGGTCAGCATGCGGATCTCTTCCAGCACTTCGTCGGAAAGATTCTGGGCTTCGTCGATCACGAGCACGGCCGTTTCGCCGGCGCGGTAGCGGTCGAGCAGCCAGTTGTAGAGTCGCTGCAGGATCTGGCTCTTCGATTTGGTATCGCAGGGAATCCCGAAATCGGCCATCATGAAATCCAGCAGCTGCGGGACATCCATGCGCGAATTGAAAATGAACGCGGTGGCCACCTGCTGGAGACGGAGCCACTCCATCAGTTTATTGATCAGCGTGGTCTTGCCCGTGCCCACCTCGCCCGTCAGCAACACGAAACCTTTGCGGCTCTGGATACCATAGGTCAGGCAGGCGAGTGCCTCTTCGGTATGCCGCGTCAGAAACAGATAACGCGGATCCGGATTGACGTTGAACGGGTTTGCCCGAAGGCCAAAAAAATCTTTATACATAGGCTCGCGTTAGACCTCGATCCTCTCCTGATCTTTCGGGGCGGGGCCATCGCGGTGTCCCCAGAAGCTGCGGCGTCCGTCGCCACTGTCCGATGTTTCCTCCTCGTCGGCCACCCAGGGCACAGAGACCAGCAACGGCAGATCCATGACTGCGGCCGCGTCCTTCTCGGTGCGGATGGACTTATCGCGAAGTTCGAGCCAGATGGCAATGGCCAGACCCAGGGCAAAGCCAGCGCCCAAGCCGCCTCCGGCAAATAAGGGGCGGTTGGGGAAACTCGGAGAATCGGGCAGACCAGCCGGGTTCAGAATCCGCATCTGTTCGCCCTGTTGCTGGTTCTCCATATTGGTGGCCAGCTCCGAGGAGCTCTTCTTGGCAAGCAGGTCGCGGTAGAAACTCTGGGCATTATCGTAGTCGCGGGTAATCAGCTTGTACTGCTCCTCGATGCCCGGGCTCATGGCGGTGCGGCTCTGGTAAACGTTGATCTGGCTCTGCAGTCTCTTCTGGTCGCCCGTCGCCTGCTCAATCACGCCCTGATACTGGTGGATCTGAAGACGAAGCTGGCGGATCTCGGGCGGCTCGGCGGCGCCGTTCTTATCGGAGGTATCGGTGGCATTGGCCGCGGCAGCGTTCACCTGCTCGAGTTTCTTCTGCACCTGGGCGATGTCGGCTTTGGTCTTGATGACGTCCGGGTGGTCGGGCGTGTATCGGGCCTGCAACTGCAGCAATTGCGACTGCAGAACGTCCAACTGCTGTTGCAGCGTCTGCGGGTTGGTACTGGACTGCGAGCTCTTCCAGGCAGCCAATTGCTGCGCCAGCATGCTTTCGGTGTACGCCTTATCCTGCTGGGCGCGGCTGAGGGTCTGGGTGGTGGCATCCAGCTGCGAGTTCAGCGACATCAGGACGCGCACATTGTTATCGGCATCCCCGGGCAACTGGCCCATGTACTGTCTCTTGAAGGCGGCGAGCTTGGCATCTCGCTCATCCAGATCCCGCTTGGCATCCTCCAGTTGGCGGGTCAGAAAATCGGTTGTGCCCTGGGAAGCCTCGGCGCGCGTGCGGAGGTTCTCTTCCAGAATAAGCGAGGTCATCTCATTGCAGATCTGCTGCGCTCGTTTTGCGTTACTGTCGGTGTAGGCGACGTAGAAGCCGGGCAGAGGCTCGGCGTTGGCACTCGGCTTAGAAGCCTTCTTGGGAGAGCCCACCTTGGCGGCGGCCGAACTGATGGCGGTTATCACTGGTTGGACCGTCATGTTGGCCTGAATGTCGCTGATGAGCTTGCTTTGTTCTTCGGGCTTGGAAATGCCGAGGCGCTCCACCACGGGGCGCAGACGGTTCACGCTCAGCACCTGCTGCTGCAGGGTGGCAATGCGCTGGGTAAAGTCGGCCGTAATGACCGGCTTCACGTAATTGTCGGGCACCCTTTGCCCTTCCACCAAAACCAGGGACTGGGACGTGTATTTGGGCGGGAACGCGTACGAAACCAGAAATCCCGCCAGCGGGGCAAGCAGCGCCGGAATCAAGATGACCTTGAGGCGCCGCCGTACCATCGCCAGATAATCGTCCATTGTCAGTTCGCGATTCTCAATCATTCTGTTCACCATTCCAGCCGCTGGAAGCGGCTCCGTGTTACTCGATCCGTATGGGTGTGGGGTGCCACTCCACTCCAACTGTGCCGGCATGCCGCTGCGAAATGTTGCTACATGCCCCCGCGCCGAAAAATCCGCACACGGGATCGGCATTGTCGAAACCAATCTCGCTGAAGTGATAGGCGGCAAAGACGTCGTACTGACGGCCAAAATGCTTGCGCAAGATCGCTCCCACAAAACCCTCGTCGTAGCGGTTGCCGGCGACTCCAGCACCGCTGAAGGGCTGGAGACTCTTGTTATGTGAATAGCCCAGGTCGGCTAAGAGATTCATCGTACGTCCCAATTCCCGCTTCACGCCGAAGCGCGCGCGCTGGGTATCGGAACCGGCAAAGAAGCCCGACCCGGACGCGGTGTATTTCTCGTAGGCGAGTACCAGCGACGTTCGCGCAAACCGGTAGCGCAGCTGTACGTGTCCGTTCACGGACCAGTGCTTCGTGTCGGGCGCACTCGGAAACTGGATAATCGTGTACTGCGGACCCGCTCCGGCAATCAAGCTCATTTTCCCGCTGATCGTGTGGCCCCAGCGCAAATTGAAAATGTGGTTCTGGAGCTGGCCCCCCGTGCCTTGCGGGAAACGGAAGAGTTGGAAGCCATAGACCCCGGCAATCTGATCGCGGCGGTTCAACAGGTGGCTGTACCCGCCTTGGATCGTAGTCTGGTCGCTGTTGATCAGATCCAGCGTATTGTCGTAATAGTGCGCGTTACTGAATCCTCCGGCAAAAGTAAAAGCAGAACGGGGGCTCACGCTCTGAACAATGTCAAGCGCGGCAGAGTTCGCAAGGCGCGGGATCAGTCCTACGGAACCATTGCTGGAACCGTGGAAGCCCGGCAACCCTTCGCCGGTACCCATGGTGCCGGTGGCCAAGCCGAGGCCCGGATCTCCGAAACCCAGGCTGAAGGCACCTTCTGGCAAGTAGCTGAAGGCATCGCGCAGCGTTGCCTGGCCGGTGCGCCAGCGCGTGATCGCCTCCAATCCAAGCGCTTGAATTTGTCGCACGCTGCTGTCCCTGGAATAGAAGGCGCCGCCGCCCAGGTATTCAGCAAGGAAGTCGCTCTTCGACCAGAAGCGCTGCAAATCGAGCGCGCCCAGAAAGCGCGTGATGCCCTCGACGTCGCTGCCGCCGAACTGGCCGCCGGCGTTTGTGTCCGCGGATTGGCTCAACTGCAAGGCCGGCGCGATGAAGCTGCGGCTGGCGGTGCGCAGTTCGAGGCTGGGCGCATCCAGGCCCGAGATAGGCGGGTTCTCCGGGTTCAGAATGGGAGCATTCTGTCCGAAGGCAGGGGCCGGAGTGGTGGCCGGTTGTTCGCGGGAATTATCTTGCGCCGCTGCCCACGCGCTTAAGCTGAGAACGACTAGGGCCCACCGCATTGTTTGCGTAATTGTCATCTTGTTGTCTCTCTCGACTCGCACGTGCACTTACGGGACGACGATAGTGTCCCCCGGCTGTAGCAGATAGTTCTGTTCCATTTGCTCGCCTTTGACCAGTTTGCGGTAGTTCACCGGCATCTTCTGTTGCTTGCCGTTTTCCATGCGCAGGATGTAAATGCCTTTGGTGTTGGCAAACTGGGTCAGTCCAGCACTGGAGAGAGCCTGCAGCGCAGTCATGTTGGGCAGCATGGGCATGGGTCCGGTATGCGCGACCTCTCCCACCATGTAGATCCGCTTGCTGTTGATCTGAGTGACGACCACGGTGACCCGCGGATCAGCGATGTATTTCTTGAGCTTTTCGGTCACGGATTCCGCCAGTTGGATCGGCGTAAGGCCCGCCGCCTGCACATCGCTGAGCAGCGGCAACGAGATCTTGCCATCCGGACGCACGGGCAGAGTGGCCGTGAGATCGGCCTCTTTCCACACCGAGATGAGCAACACATCTTCGGGGCCGATGACGTACTCGGGCCCGGCTTGACTGCTGGGAGGCGCGTTCGCGGTTTTCTCGGCAGGGGAGTGGCCGGAAGGCTGCGCGGGCGCCGCGTTCTGCGCCAGTGCGAAACCCGCCATCAGGAACAGTGCCGCTACCATCGTTGTCCAGGGTCGTCGCATGTCTTCTCCTCTAAGTTCCTTTCTCCACTCAGGCCCCATACTGTTCATACCCAATCTGCTTGAGCTTGTAGAGCAGCGCCTTGTAGCTGATCTGCAATTCCTGTGCAGCCCGGCGCCGGTTCCAGCGGGTGCGGGCCA
>JAIQFZ010000031.1 GCA_020073015.1 Terriglobia bacterium
CATTGATATCGATATCCCGACCGAACCCAATAACAGCAAGTGTACGCCGCAAAGCGTTAAGGAAGCAGTCCTGGCGGCTTTCCGCGCTGGCGCGCCAGGTGTCATTCTATCTCGTAAGTATTCCGAGATGCGGCTCGCCAACCTCAGCGGCGCTGGGGACGCGATTCGCGAGTTGAAATTATAGCCGGCTGACGCCGGCTCGCCGCGATTAGTATCGAGAAGTCGGCTTTGCTCCGGGCAACTTCCGGGTAGCCCGTCATCCAGGCACAATCTGCGGTCACAAAGCTCATTGCGCCCCGTGGTCCCGGCAGGTGCTAGTCTGGCGTAGCCGTCGATGAACAACCGTGAAATCCAGGCAGCTTGGAAGTATCACAATGGCAGCAAGCACTCCTACTGGAGTATTCGTAACCATCCTCACTTCCTGGACTGGGCGAATCGGCCGTTGCCTTTCAAAATCTATCCAAAGATAGAACCTCTTCCACTGCTGCGGGACGTGCCGCAAACAGGGGTGGCCGTACTCTCTGCAATCTCAGAACCAGTGCCTTCGTCGCTGCCTGATTCGGTCCCTGGCGTTCAGGATCTGGCGCGCCTCCTCTATTTCTCGGCAGGGATTACCAAACAGCGTGCATATCCAGGTGGAGAAATCTACTTTCGCGCCGCAGCTTGCACCGGTGCTCTCTACGAGATCGAACTGTACGTCGTGAGTAGCGATCTCCGGGGTTTGGATGCCGGCGTGTATCACTTCAATCCGGCGGATGTATCGCTACGGCTTCTGCGAAAAGGTGATTTTCGCGGAAACCTGGCTCAGGCGACGGCGATGGAACCCGCGGTGGCGCACGCGCCCGCGACGATCATCTGCACCGGAACGTATTGGCGGAACGCCTGGAAGTACCAGGCGCGCACCTATCGCCATTTCGGTTGGGACAACGGCACCCTGCTGGCAAATATGCTGGCCGTGTCTGCGGCTTCGGGGCTGTCGGCTGAGATCGTGCTCGGGTTCGTGGATGTCGAGGTGAACCGCCTGCTCGATCTGGATACGCGGCGTGAGGTTTCCTTGTGCCTCGTACCGATCGGGCGCACATCGGAGAGTTCGCTGCCGGCACCGAGAGAGGCTCCGGCGCTGGGCTTGGAGACAATCCCGCTTTCACAGCATGAAGTCGAATATCCCGCCATGCTTGAGATGCACGACGCGTCTTCGCTTGAGTCTGCAGAGGAAGTAAATCAGTGGCGCAGCAAGCCACCAGTCCTTCCATCTTCCGTTCTGGCGGGCGAGGCAGTTCGCCTACCGCGCCTGCCGGAAGAAGAACAGCCGAAGGACACGACCGAGCAGGTAATCCTGCGCCGCGGCTCTACTCGAACATTCGATAGGGCGGCATCCATTACACTGGCACAACTTTCTACCATTCTCGACTATGCCACGCGAGGTCTTCCGGCTGACTTCCTGGAGCCTCCCGGCGCGCAGCTTAACGATCTTTACCTGATCGTGCATTCTGTGCAGGGCCTCAAGCCGGGAGCATACTTCTTCGGGCGTGAGCAGAACACCCTGGACCTTTTGAAGGAGGGGGAATTCCGCGCCGAGGCCCATCACCTTGGGCTAGAGCAGGAGCTACCTGCAGACGCCTGCGTGGACATCTTCTTTCTCGCCGATTTAAAACCCATTCTGGAGCGATACGGGAACCGCGGCTACCGGGCCGTCCAGCTCGAGGCGGGTACGATCGGCGGCAGGATCTATTTGGCTGCATACTCCCAGCACCTGGGTGCGACCGGGCTGACCTTCTTCGACGATGATGTAATTAACTTCTTTTCACCGCACGCAAAAGACAAGAGTGCCATCTTCCTGCTCGCGATCGGCAAGCCGCGGAAACGCAAACCACAGTAGGGCCACCTCCCGGATTGTCAGCAATCCAGAAGTAATCCAAATTGGCACCAGGCGGATCAGTACTGACAAGTCGACTTGTCGGAAGCTCTGCTGGCGATTGCGGGTGGATCACGGGCACTCCGCAAGTATTCCAAAACACGCTTGAATATCTGGGTCCAATCTGGGTCCAATAACCGTTCCTGAGAGTTCCTTACAACGCCAAAGTTGGCTGCCAGTGCCGTTGAATGTCAATCAGTTACCGTTGAACGAGCCCCTGGATACGGTAGCCTCCTATTAGGCTCCAGATATCCTCATCAACGATCAATAGACTCCGGCAGATGCTGGCGAGTGATCTGAGATTTGTTTCTGTGGGTTGTTTCAGGATTCCGATCGAACAAGCCGACACTGCACAGCCAGGTGGTCGCTCAGATAGCTTCCGAGTTGCCGACCACACATACTCGATCCGCCTTTAGGCCCGCGGCCATGCGAAAGCTGAATTTCGGGTTCATCGAAGCTGGCGCTGAGCTCAAGCTCACGCGGACCACACGGGGCTGATGCGGGAGGTGCCGCCACTTGACACAGCCCCGGACCTTGGAGCAATAATTGACTATCGGTCGACTATGACTATGAGTCCTAATATTGAATCTGCCTCTCCTCCCGGCAGGCGGGAGCGCCGGAAGAGTGAAACGCGCGAGCGAATCTTTCTTGCTGCGCTGAGGCTCTTTGCCGAGCGGGGCTTCTTCCGCACCACGGTCGAAGACATCACCGAGGCTGCGGATGTTGGCAAGGGAACCTTCTTCAGCTACTTCCCCAGCAAGGAACACCTTTTCGGCATGATGCACGAGGTGCAGCTCAGCAAGGTGTTGCACGCCGAAGCCGAGGCGAAAACCGGCGATCTGCCGATTCACGACGTGCTTCGGCAATTCATGCAGAACATCGCTGAGGAACCGGGACGCAGCCAATTGGTGGCGCGCGGGCTGCTGGCAACGGTTTTCACCAATGAGGACATTCGAAAGCTTCTTGTAGGCACCCTGACGCGTGGGCGGAGCCATCTCGAACGGATTCTGACGCTCGGTCAGGAACGAGGTGAGGTGCGCCGTGACCTTCCGGCTAGCGCCATGGCGCGGAACTTTCAGCAAAGCACAATTGGGACGTTGATGTTATGGAGCCTTGATACCCCCTCAAACTTGTCACGACGGATCGATACAACTTTCGAGATTTACTGGTCAGGGATCAAGGCCGGCTCGGATCGAGCGGAGAATCTGCAATGAAACGCAGACTTCCAATTCTCCTCGTGCTCGCCGCAGCGCTGGCGGGTGGCTACTACTTCTACTTGCGTCCGCGCTGGACGAACAAGTCCGACGACGTCAATGTCCTGAAACTCTCCGGCAATGTCGAGACGCACGAGAGCGTGGTGGGTTTCAAAGTGCAGGGCCGAATCGTCGAGCTACCGGTCGAAGAAGGCCAGTGGGTGGAGCAGGGCACGCTGCTGGCCAAGCTGGACAACGACGACTACCGCCAGCAGGTGGCGATGGACGAAGCCAGCGTGGGCGTGCAGCGCAGCCAATTGGAATTAGGGCTCGCGGGCTCGCGGCCGCAGCAGCTGCGGGTCGCCGAAAGGGTGCTTGACGATGCCAAGGCGGACTTCGTTCAGAAGCAGATCGATTTCAAACGTGCTGACGCTCTCTACCGCGCGAGCGTAGGTCCGCAAGACACGCGAGACCAGGCAGAAACCAATCTGAAGAGGGCCCAGGCCACTTTCGAGCGAGCGCAGCAGGAATATGACCAGGCACAAGAAGGCACTCGCAAAGAGGAGCTGGCCGTTTCACGCGCTGCCCTAGTGCAAGCCCAGCAGAAGCTGCGCCTGTCGAAGATCAACCTGGATTACACCACGCTGCGCGCTCCCAAGTCAGGCGTCGTCCTGGTACGCCAGTCGGAAGTGGGTGAAGTTGTGGTGCCTAATACTCCAGTAGTGACCCTCGGAAATCTGAACAACGTGTGGTTACGCGCGTATGTCAGCGAGACCGACTTAGGCCGCATTCACTTCGGACAGCCAGCGGTGATCCGCACAGATACTTACCCGGGCAAGACCTATCGTGGGCGAGTCTCGTTCATCTCAGACAAGGCTGAGTTCACTCCGAAAAGCGTGCAGACCTTCAAGGAGCGTGTCACGCTCGTCTACCGCATCAAGATTGACGCTGAGAATCCCAACACGCTCGTCTACCGCATCAAGATTGACGCTGAGAATCCCAACCACGAGCTCAAACCTGGGATGCCTGCCGACGCGGAGATCCCGTTGAATTCGAGCAGCACTTCGACACAATGACAGCGGCAGTACAACCCGCGCTCACAATCCGCGGACTGACCAAGAGCTTTCCGGGGATTCGCGCCGTGGATGGCGTATCGTGCGACGTTTACCCGGGAGAGATCTTCGGACTCGTTGGCCCTGATGGGGCAGGCAAGACAACGACTCTGCGAATGCTTGCGGGCGTAATGCCGCCCGACCAAGGTTCGGCGACAGTGGCCGGCTCCGACGTCGTGCACGATCCGGAAGCGGCCAAGCATGATCTGAGTTACATGCCGCAGCGCTTTGGCCTGTATGAGGACCTGACGGTTGACGAAAACATCCGCTTCTACGGCGACTTGTTCGGCGTAAGAGCAAATGAGCGGCGGGCGCGCTCGGCCCAACTGTTGGAGGCTGCCGGCATGAGCGAGTTCCGCAAGCGGCTAGCGGGAAAACTCTCCGGCGGTATGAAGCAGAAGCTCGGCCTGGTCTGCGCGCTGATTCACCACCCAAAAGTGATTCTGCTCGACGAGCCCACGACCGGGGTGGATCCCGTATCGCGCCGTGACTTCTGGCGCATCCTCTACAACCTTATCGCTGAGGGTGTCGCCATTCTGACCTCCACCGCCTACCTCGACGAAGCGGAACGCTGCCATCGGGTAGCGCTTATGCACGAGGGCAAGCTGCTCTTCCTGGACACGCCAGCCAAACTGAAGTCGGGATTCGCCAAAGGTGTGCTTGCAATTCTCTCTTCAGATGCCCGGCGGATGAAGGAGGAGTTGAAAAGAGTTGAGGGTATCTCCAGCCTGGTGCTTACGGGCGATGGAGTACACGTGGTCATCGAAGATCCTGTCCGTCGAATACCGCAGATCAAGGCGCAACTCGTCTCTGCGCAAGTTCCATTCAGCGAGATGCGCCAGGTGGTGCCCACAATCGAAGACCTGTTTGTCGATGCCGTGACGAGCGGCCGCAGTGGGGGGCAGGGATGAACCACGATGCCCGGTCCGTGGTGGTGGAAGAGCTGGTCAAGCGGTTCGGCGACTTTACCGCCGTCGATCACATCAACCTGGAGACGCGAAAGGGGGAGATCTTCGGTTTCCTCGGGCCCAACGGAGCCGGCAAGTCGACGACCATCCGCATGCTCTGCGGGTTGCTGACGCCGACCTCGGGCCGCGCCATTGTCGCCGGCTACGACGTGGCGCATGATCCCGAATCGGTGCGGCAAAACATCGGATACATGTCGCAACGGTTCTCGCTGTACAACGATCTACGGGTGATCGAGAACCTGCGACTATTTGCAGGTCTATACGACGTTCCGCGAAGTCTGGTGGAAGAGCGCATCGCTTGGGCGCTGGAGATGGCTAACCTCAGGGGCCAGGAAAAGCTGATCACCGGGACTCTGCCGGGAGGATGGAAACAACGACTGGCACTGGGCTGTGCGCTACTGCACCGTCCGACCATTATCTTTCTCGACGAACCGACGTCTGGTGTTGACCCGATCTCGCGCCGCCAATTCTGGGACCTGATTCACCGCATGAGTGGCGAAGGTGTCACAGTCTTTGTCACAACCCATTACATGGAAGAGGCGGAGTACTGTAACCGCCTTGCCATGATTTACCGCGGCAGCATGGTCGCCCTGGGTACACCGACCGAGCTGAAACACAAGTACATGAAGGGAGAACTTTTGCTTGTCGAGTGCGAGCCTCTCGGCCCAGCAGTCGAAGCCCTGGGATCCGCGCCGGACGTCGTCGATGCCGCCGTCTTCGGCAATGCGCTTCACCTGGTAGTTGGCAACGCGGAGACGGCGATTCCTGCAATCACGGAGTTCCTGCGCAAACGTGAAATCAACGTGACCGACGTCGAGAAGATCCAGCCGAGCCTGGAGGATGTGTTCGTCTCACTTACAAGCGAGCATGATCCCTCAAGAAATCTGGCGGTGCAGGCATGAACCCCAATCGGCTGGCAGCGATAGCGACGAAAGAGATCATCCATATCCGTCGCGATGTGCGCAGCCTCATCATCGTTGTCCTGATGCCTGCCATCCTGGTTCTGCTGTTTGGCTACGGCGTAAGTCTCGACCTAAAACATTTGCCGGTTTACGTCTTCGATCGCAACGGTACCCAGGCTAGCCAGGACCTGCTGAAGCGCTTCCAGTCAAGCAACTACTTCAGGATTGCGAAAGTCGCCAATTCCTATCCTGAACTCGCACAAGCCATCGATAGCGGCAAGGCGACCCTGGCGATCATCATTCCCCACGATTTTTCGGAACGGCTGCATGATGGAGGCCCGGTGGAGATCCAGGCCATTGTTGATGCCAGCGATGACAACACGGCGAATCTGGCGGTGGGATATGCGCAGGGTGTGCTGCAAGGCTACTCCTCGGACCTGCAGGTGGAATGGAGGGAAAGGCGCGGACTTCCGCGACAGTTTGTGCCGCTCTCCACGGAGGTTCGCACCTGGTTCAACGAAGACCTTGAAAGCAGTGCCTTCATCGTTCCTGGCGTACTCGCGCTGGTGATGACGGTGATTGGAGCCTTTCTCACGTCGCTGACTGTGGCGCGGGAGTGGGAGCGGGGAACCATGGAGCAGTTGATCTCCACGCCAGTCACCGCTCTGGAGATCATGCTCGGCAAGCTGCTGCCCTACTTCGTGATTGGCATGGTTGACGTGGGATTGTCCACCGCCCTGGCCGTCTACTGGTTTCGCATTCCATTTCGCGGAACCATAGCCACACTGTTTCTCAGTTCGGCGCTCTTCCTGATCGTCATGCTCTTGCTGGGATTCTTCATCTCCGTAATTGCGAAGACGCAGCTTGCGGCGAGTCAGATCGCGCTCATCGTTACGTTTCTGCCGGCATTTCTACTTTCCGGATTTCTGTTCGCCATCGAGCAGATGCCGGTATTCATCCAGTATGTGACGCGGGTGCTGCCGGCGCGCTACTACGTTTCGGCCCTAAAGAATATCTTCCTAAAAGGTACTCCGGTGGAAATGCTGTACGCCGATCTGCTGCCGCTCGCGGTGTTCGCACTGGTGCTAGTGCTGCTGGCTACGCGGGCATTCAAGAAGAAGCTCGCTTGAGAGGGATGCGATGCTGGCACGCCTGAAACAGATGCTGATCAAGGAGTTCATCCAGGCGTTGCGCGACAAGCGCACGCGGGCCATCCTGTTTGGCCCGCCCATCATCCAGATGCTGGTTTTCGGGTACGCGGCGAATTTCGAAATCCACCACGTTGCCACCGCGATACTCGACCTTGACCACTCGCAAGAGAGCCGAGAGTTGGTCTCACGTTTCTCCTCGAGTCCTTATTTCGACGTCCGCCGCCAACTGACCGACCGCAACCAGATCGTTGACCTCATCGATCGGGGTGAGGCAGTCATCGCGCTGCAGATTCAACCTGGCTTCGCGGAGAATCTGCGGAAAGGGCAGACCGCATCGCTGCAGGCCATCCTCGACGGCACCAACTCCAATACGGCGCTCATCGCTTCCGGCTATGTTACGCAGATCGCGCAGAGCTTTGCGCAGGATTATCAGCGCGATCGGATGCAGAGGACTGCTCCCCAGTTCGTCAAACTCGTGCCAAGCGTCGAATTGTATCAGCGGCCCTGGTACAACACCGATCTGAAGAGCCGCTGGTTCTTTGTTCCCGGAGTAATCGGCAGCCTGACACTGGTGCTGGTGACGACCCTCACGGCGTTTGCGGTTGTCCGCGAGCGCGAGATCGGTACTCTTGAGCAGATCATGGTCACACCGATTCGCCCATGGGAATTCATCCTGGGTAAGACGCTTCCGTTCTTTCTGATCGGGTTGGTGGACGTGGGCCTCATCGCAACCGTGGGCACCTTCTGGTTTCAGGTGCCTTTCCGGGGATCACTTCTGGTGCTGCTGACCGGCACAGTGCTGTTTCTGCTGTGCATGCTGGGTGTGGGCCTGCTGATCTCAACCGTTTCCTCGACTCAGCAACAAGCGATGGTTACGGCGTTTTTCTTCATCATGCCGGCTATTACGTTCTCGGGATTCGGCTTTCCGATCAGCACCATGCCGCAGTGGCTACAGTGGCTGACTTACCTCGATCCACTGCGCTATTTTCTGGTGGTGCTGCGCGGGGTCTACCTGAAGGGTGTGGGTTTCGCGATTCTCGCGCCGCAGATGCTCGCGATGGCCGTACTCGGAATAGTCCTGCTGAGTCTGAGTGTGTTCCGGTTCCACAAGGCGTTGGACTGAGCCCGCCACTGGCGATCAAACCGCGCAGGACTCAATTCTGTGCGGAAAGAGCAACCGTTTCGTCGCGTGTGAGACGCATGGTGTTGGCGTGACCTCTCGGGATCACGCCCGGATGACGAGCAATCCGGAAGTAATAAAAACGCGCTTGAATACGTGGTCCAATAACCGTTCCTGAGAGTTCCTTACAACGCCAAGGGTGGCTGCCAGTGCCGTTGAATGTCAATCAGTTACCGGTGAACGGGACCTTGACACGGTAGAGGTCTGGGGTTCGAGTCCCCACGTTCGGTCCCTCCGCAGAACGTTGCGCTCTGTTTGCGTGCCTTCCACTGCTTTTCGTGGCCTTAGGTGACCTCGTCAGTTTCGGGCGGAATCACCGGATTGCTCAGCAGCTCAATCAGCGGGAGATCAGCCAGGGGCTCTTTGCGGCGACGCGCTCACGCTCCGAAGTGGCAGCGACTCCGGCGAGTTGATCGCCTGATTTTTCCTCATTGGCCTTCGCCAACAACTCGCGGAGATCGGAGAATCGATAGTGTTCGCGCTCATGGCCGGTGCTGCCTAGTATGGCTGGCTTCGGCCCTGAAGGAACGCGGGGCCCGTTAGAGATCTCTCGCAGCGCTACTGGTATGGGCGTTTGCAGTCTCGCGACGACTGAACCTCAACCGTCCCTGCTCCCCCTTCCCTAGCCGGTGGATAAACTTTCATGAATTCGTAACGTGCGCTCAATATTTCGCGACTACTGTTTCCTCAAAACCACTTCCGTCGATCGTTAGTTTGATGTTTTGTCGCTGGAGCCCTGCAACAACCCCTTTCTTGGAGGATTCTTATGCAATGCAGAGGTTTGCTTCGCGGAGCCAGCTTCGTGGCCCTTTTGGCCGCGTTCAGTTTAGCTGGCGCTAGTGCCGCTTTTGCGGCGTCGCAGCCCGTCGTTTTGCCAACCGGCGCAACCATTACGCCGGACGCGGCACCAAGATCTGTTTTTCAACCGCTCCTCGTGAACCTGCCGGACTATCCCAATCGCGCCGTTGACGGCGCACAAACGACCGCCGTTAGCCCCGATGGCAAGACCCTGCTCATCCTCACCAGCGGTTTCAACAAGCTCCGCGGCGCTAACGGCGCGGTGCAGCCGCAGGATTCCAGCGAATACGTCTTCGTATTCGATATTTCCAACCCCAGCGTGCCCGTGCAGAACCAGGTCCTGTTCGTTCCGAGAGCTTTCGGCGGCCTGGTCTGGGGCCCGGATAGCACGAAGTTCTACGTGGCGGGCGGTCCCGACGATAACCTCCACACCTTCGCCTTCAGCAACGGCCAATGGGCTGAGGTTGGCGCGCCCCTCTCTCTGGCCCACAAGGGCGATGTCATGAATCTGGAGACACAAGTCGGTCCAACCGCCGCCGGCGTCGGAATCACCGCCGATGGCAGCACCGTGATTGTGGCCAACTGGGAAACAGATTCTGTTACCGCGGTCGACGTTGCCCATAACGTGATCCTGGCCGAGTACGATCTCCGGCCCGGCATCATTGATCCGGCGCAATCCGGTGTTGCGGGCGGCGAATTTCCGTTCGGAGTCGCGGTGAAGGGCAACAACACCGTTTACGTTTCCAGCGCGCGCGACCGCGAAATCGATGTCCTCAATCTGGCCTTCGGAACTCTGTCGCTGACCAACCGGATTCGGGTCAAGGGCAACCCGGAAAAGATGATCCTCAACCAGGCTCAGAGCAAGCTGTTCGTGGCCGTGAACAACGCGGACGCCCTCGTCATCATCGACACGACCTCGAACAAAATCGTCGCCCAGGTCAACTCGAGTGCTCCCGTGGGAGTCCTCGGCAAAGGAGCGGTCGTTCCCAAGGGCAGTAACCCTAACAGCGTAAGCCTGTCTCCTGATGAGAAGACCGCGTACGTCACCAACGGCGGTACCAACGACGTAGCGGTGATCGATCTAACCCGGAAGCAGCCTGCGGTCGCTGGGTTGATTCCTACCGGCTGGCAGCCTAATTCCTCCAACGTCAGCGCAGACGGTTCCACGCTCTATGTCGTGAATGGGAAGAGCAACACCGGCCCGAACCCGCTCAATTGCCGCTTCATTAGTGCGGGCGGCAACTATGGCTCGGCTTGCCAGAATCCGTCGGCCCAGAACGGCTCCGGAAACGGGTACGCCTGGCAAAACATGCAGGCCGGTTTCCTGATCATGCCCGTACCCAGTGCGGTCGATCTCTCGCAGTTAACCGCCCTGGTCGCGCAGAACAACGGCTTCAACCTGCAACTGAGTCAGCAGGACATCACCACCATGCAGTTCCTGCGGCAAAACATCAAGCACGTCGTTTACATCGTGAAGGAGAACCGCACCTACGATCAGATCCTCGGCGATCTGCCCGTCGGCAACGGCGATCCCACGCTGACTCAATTCCCGCAGGCAGTTACGCCGAACTTCCACGCGCTGGCCAGTAATTTCGTGGATTTCGACAACTTCTATGACACCGGAAACGGCAGCATGGATGGCTGGCAGTGGAGCGTCGCCGCCCGGAACATGGATCTCGAGGAAAAAAGCCAGGTCATCAACTACGGAAAGGGTGGCTCGAATTACGACAGTGAAGGCACTTCTCGCAACGTGAACGTTGGGCTGGCCACAGTGGCCCAGCGCCAGGCGTGGCAGCCGATCTACCCTAACGACCCCAACCTGCTGCCGGGCCTTCGCAACGAAGTGGCCCCCGACGGCCCAAACGGTCAGGAAGGTCTCGGTTACATCTGGGACGCAGCTCTGCGCGCCCATCTTAAGGTTCGCAACTACGGATTCTTCCTCGACCTGGGACGCGGCTTCCAGATTGACGTCAACATCACCGACCCTTGCTCTACCAAGCCCGCGACTCAGGTGGCTTTCCCGGCGCAAGCATCGTTGGTCAAGATCACCGATCTCTGCTTCCGGGGCTATGACAACGCCTTCGCGGACTTCTTCCGTTACAAGGAGTGGGCTCGCGAGTTCAACAAGCAGGTCAAGACCAATACCATGCCTGCCCTCTCGTTGGTCCGCTTCTCGCATGACCACTTCGGCAGCTTCGGAGCCGCCATCTACGGGGTGAACACTCCCGAACTCCAGATGGCCGACAACGATTACGCTACGGCGCTGCTGATCGACAAGATCGCCCACAGCGCGTACGCGAACAGCACGCTGATTTTCGTGATCGAGGATGATCCACAGGACGGCGCCGACCACGTTAGCGCCAACCGCAGCACTTTCTTCCTGGTCGGACCGTACGTGAAACACGGCGCCGTGCTTTCCACGCACTACGCGACGCCGAACGTTCTTCGGACGATCGAGGAAGTTCTCGGCCTCGATAATCTTGGTGTTCATGACGCCGGGCTTCCTCCGATGACCGACGCTTTCGACATCAACCAATCGAACTGGACTTTCTCCGCGTTCCCGGCTCCGATCCTGTTCACCACGCAGCTCCCGATTCTCAACAAGTACGTCGCCAATCGGGCCAGCCTGCCACAACCCACGCACGATGCTGCCTGGTGGGAAGCCAAGTCCAAAGGTTTCGACTTCAGCCAGGAAGACCGTGTCGATCCCGACAAGTTCAACCGCGTGATCTGGGAAGGCCTGATGGGAGACCGTCCCTATCCAACGGTGCGCTCAGGCGCGGACCTCCGGCAGAACCGCGAGCGACTCCTGAAAAACGCCGCTTTCCAACCAGCCACCCAGGAACCCGTTGCGAAAGGTGGAGGCGAATAACCTCCGGCCCGAGTGCAATAGCCGCAGCAAACAAGGGGACGCGTGGCGAAACGCGTCCTCTTTGTTCTTGGGCTGCGGAGTCGAATAGTTTGAAAGGTAGGGAGAAACTGAAAAAGCGATTTCGCAGCCGGACTTCTCTATGCTTGGCTGCGCGACGAGCGACCTTTAACGGGTTGCCAGCAGGCGCTGGAGAAGGCTGGCAGTGAAGCGTGCCGCCGGCGAGCCTCTTCCCTTTGGGCCCGTGGAAAAGAAGTCCGTCGGACAGCGATGTGGCTCACCCTGGGCTGCGCGCCACACATATTTGTCGCATTCTCGGCGCTGATCACCGCTGCCAAATGCGTTGGAGCGGACTCCGAATCGATGCGTTCGCTATCGGCCGCACCCCTCTCCGCCGACCAGGTGGTCGACCACCTCGTGCGCAAGAATCAAGAGCGGGCGCAAGCTCTGCTGCACTCCGAAGCGACGCGCGTGTACCACCTCGCCTACCGTGGATTTCCCGGAAGCCGGGAAGCCGAAGGCCCTGCCACCAAAGACTTCAAGGTCGTCTCCCAGCGCGGGTCGAAGCTGATTCTGGATCGGGTGTTCAAGAAACTCCTGGAAAGTGAAAAAGAGGCAGCAGAGCCCGGCGTGAGCAGCCGTACTCAGTTGAATCGCGATAACTATGACTTTGAACTCGTGGGCTACGAGCTTCGGAAACAAGCGGGCAATACGTGCTGCAAGTCCGTCCAAAATCCAAGAGCACGTACGTGTATCGCGGCAATGTATGGGTAGACGGAACTGATTTCGCCGTCACACGCATTGAAGCGGAACCGGCGCAGAACCCTTCGTTCTGGACGAGGCTTCTGGCTTCCCGCCCGCAATGAGTCGGTGAGCTACATCCGCCTGGGAGGCTGCGCCACCCTCACCATCGAATACAAGGACCACCGTGTAAACGATGCCCGTCCGGCTGGCGAGGCACTGAACGCATCGTCGCGATAGGGATGATGCCTTACGTGAGCGTTCTGACGCGGTCGCCGTGCCCTTCCCAACTGCGCTCTCGTCTGCCGTAACTGAAACCGTCATAGCCGACACGACAAAGCGGACCCCGCAGCCCTTCTATCAGGGGCATCCCCGCAGATGGTGGTTCCGCCTCCCAATCTCGTTCGAGCGAGATAACTGCGACGCCCATCATGCGGTTACAGTGAAAGTGAAGATGCTCTAAGTCCCGGTGGAACGGCCTAGTCTTGAAACCTCCTTTTGGCAACCGGCCGCGTCGTTCCCACACTCCGGCCGCTGATGCTCACGAGTCCAATTGAAGTTCTATCCAACAAAAAATGCGTGGCCCCTCTATGAGCGAGGACCACGCAACGTGAATTGACATCCAGACTAGTCGTCGTTGTCAGCCGGAGCCGCGGTGCTGACCAGTTCTTCAGCCTGCTCGTAGAGCTCCCTCTGCTGTTTCTGGTAGGCGGCCGTTTCGAGCGCATTGCTCTTCGTGGCTTGATCGTGCAATTCGTCCGCCTTGATCGAGAGCCGGGTGAGGACGCCCAAGCGGCGGCTGTCGCGATCGGGAGCTGACGTATCCAGCTTGCTGACCAGCGACCAAATCTTCTTGCCTTCCACCGACGGAACGAGATTCGGGTCGAGGTTGAAGTTAATCTGGTCAGCAGTGATGCCGTTGTAAGCGGGTTGGAACATGTCACGCAGGTCGGTGGCGAACAAATCACCGAAGTTATTTGCGGGTACGCCCAGCAGAAGGTCCTCGGTCTTCACGATGGAAGCCGTGGCGTAATGACGCAAAGCCGTGTAGCCCGGCTTTGCGAACGGGCTGATCACAAGCAACGGCGTACGGTGCGGATGAACGTGATCGAGCGAGGACTGCGCATCATCATAGGTCATGAAGATGGCGGCGCCCGTATTCTTGGTCGCGTTGTAGTAGATCGGGCTCTTCATGATGTGCTGGACCACCATGCCGAGGCCCACGTCGCCATCGCCAACCTGCTGCAGCGGCCCGTTGGTCACGACCGAGGCGGCATTCGGGGCCTGAACCCCACCCGTGTGATCGTTGGGCTGGTAGATGTAGAGGAATTGAGGCAGAGTGCCGGCGTTCACCATGGCGTCGAAATCTTTGATGAATTCCTGCGCGCGTCGCTGGTCGGAGATGTTGAAGTTGTAGCCCGGATAGTTCCGATCCAGCCGCGGTGTGCCGTTCTTGTTGGTGGTTCCGAGGACGCCAAGAATCGGCAGCTTCGCGAAGTAGGATTGGCCGAGTCCCTGGGTTGCGGTGGAGACGTCGCCTGCGTTGACCAGTGGATTGTTCGTGATGCTGAAGTTGTCCGCCTGCAGAGCGGGATAACCCAGGTTCCCGCTGAGCGCGTCGTTCAGCGAGGTCGGAACGCTCGTGCCTGTGTCCGTGCCGTCGATGCGAACTAACGCGGCGTAGTCTTTGAACGATCTGTTCCAGCGGGCGAGGTTATTGAAGATGTATCCGTTTTCCGGATAATCCTCAGGCTCGAAGTTTTTGTTGACCAGCAAGCCGCGGCCGCTCTTCACGAGTAGCGTTTTTTCCGTGTAATCAGTGGCCGTCCCGGAAGCGGCGAACTGGTGACCGGCATCGCTTTCTTCCGAATCGGAGTAGTAGTTGACGGCGGTCGCGAAGGCCTGCGCCAGTGCCTGCGTATTGAGTGAAACGCCGGTGAACTGGCCGTTCGTGTATGTAGTCCCGTCGATGTTGTTGAAGGTCGTACCGGCGAAATTGCCGAAGTGCGCGCCCAGGTTGCCCAGCATGGAATCGAACGTTTTGTTCTCATGCAGGATGAAGATCACCGTCTTGATGCGCGGAGAGCCAGCACTCCCGCCCATGGGAACGACCGAGGTGTCCACCGAATTCTGCACCGCGAAGTTGTTCGCCTGCACGGTGGTGTTGTCCCAGGGAGTGGTGGCCAGGTTGATCTGCTGCAAGCTGCCAAAGATGTAGTTGCTGTCGACGCGTGAGTCGGAGGCCATCCCGCTGGGCGGAGGAGTCTGGCCGCTGGCGCCGGTGGTGTCGATGGCGTCGTTAATATCCTCGCCGACGCCCTTGGCGTTGGCGATGTAGAGAGTGCTTCCGTCGGGGCTGATGGCGAGAGCCGTGGGATACCAGCCAGTGGGGATGCGGCCGAGCAAGCTCGGGTTGAACGGGTCGGTCACGTCGAGGACCGCGACCGAATTGATGCCGGCTTCGGCTACGAAAAGCTTGCTGTTATCCGGAGAAACAACCATCGCGTTGGGGTAAGCGCCCTTGGCCAACGTGATTTTCGTGCTCGAGTTGTTGAGGTAGGACACAAACGTTGCGCCCAGATCGTAGTCTGGCTTGATAGCCTTGCCGCCGCTCAGTACGTAGCGTGCCAGGTGGTCATCGTTAGTTTTGGCAACGAAGAGAACCTCGGTTCCATCGGCACCCTTCACCACGGCCATGGCCGAAGGGTGGACATCTCCGATGGCATTGTTCCCGGTGAGACTTAGCGTGTTTCCAAGGTACCTACCGTACTTCCGCGTGGCCAGTGACGCAAAACCGCCTTTGGCAAAATAAACGTGTATGGAAGAGGTTAGTGGAAACGTCCCCTTGGTCACTACCGGAGTGTAGAAATCATCGGGCGCGTTCGCGCCCGTTGTGCCCAGGGCTGTGAGTTGTGCGGTGGCGGGGTCATAGGTGGGATTGGCAAACTTGTACTCCATGATGCCCCAATTCGAAACCGCGAACCGGTCCCCCGCCGCGTTCACAGCGATGCCGTACGGGAAGGCGCCCGCGGGCAGGCGCTTTAGCACGCCTTTGGTGGTGGTATCGATAATCGCTACGCTTTGGTCTCCATTGCAAGCAACATAAAGGTACTTGCCATCGGGAGAAAGCTGCATTCCGGCCGGGAACGTGATCTGTGCTCCTGTGGTTTTGCTAAAGCCGCTGGGCACTGCGGTCGACGTCGTCAGGGGAGCTCCCGGAATGTAGTTCGAGACGTACCCGGCGTTCTGCGGCAGACTCGGAGGGATGATGATGTTGGCGGGAGTGCCAGGGGTGAGCACGCCGGTGGAGGAGAGGGAGAAAAGTTTCACATCGTTGTCCGGCCCGCCCGCTGCCCACACGGTGTAGGGACCGCCGGTTGGGCCGCTGATCTGCAAACCGACAAAGAACCGCTGGCTGGTGTGCAGTTGCGACGCAAGGCTGAAATTGGACGTGTTGACGACGGTCAGCGAGTACCCGCCGACGTTGGTCGGGCTCTGGTAGGAAGCGAATCCGCCTTCCCGTTCATCATCGTTGGATGAGACCAGGAACTGGCCATCGGGAGTCACCGCGATGCCGAGCGGGTTCATTCCAATCTGAATGCTGATTCCTGCAGGCGTAACTTTCCTGCCGTTGGGCAGAACGCCGGCATAGTAGCTGCCGAATTTGCTGGGACCAGCGAGGACCTCCGCGCTGGAGTACAAAGGATTGCTCTCCGCCTGGTTGTAGACCGGAGCCGTCACGGTGCCCCAGTTGGACATATTGATGGATTGCCCGAACACCATCCCTGTGCCGAGGACAACGGCAATCAACGGACGGAGCACTTCGAAAATCCGATTCCTGCGCTCTACCTGCGACAAGTTCCCTAGAACTCTGGAAATCATACTGCGCCCTCCCAGGGGCTCTTTTCCGCTGCCAAGAGACCCCGCTCTGAGAGGTACTACTCGCATGTTTCGCACTCGTAACAGAAATGTGAACCGCAGGTTAAAATTGCGTGCAAGATATAGCAGAGATCCGTGCTCGAGACGCCGTAACCAACCGCAGAGATCTGCCTTTCATCGAAGATTCATAACCTTCGTGTATAAGGTCAGGCGTGTAAGAGTCCCACGGACTGTGTCATGAGGCAGCCCCGGTTTGCTGGAGTCTCTTGCACTGGAACTAGTCGCGCTTTTCGCGCTGAGGGGAACCAACCATGCGACGCTCTGTTTTCCTTATCGGTTTTGTGCTTCTGACGGTGGCTTGCTCGATTGGGACCGCACAGGTAGCCGTCACCAGCGGAGCCGTCCGCGGTGTGGTTAGCGATAACAGCGGAGCGGTGGTTACCAGCGCTTCGGTAGCGCTCATTTCCCGCTCGAGCGGACAAAGCTTGTCGCGTACTTCGAATTCTGCCGGCATCTTCGTCTTCCCATCTCAGCCGGTCGGTCTCTATGCACTGGAGGTCACGGCTCCCGGTTTTCGCAGGGAGATCGTCGAACCGGTCCTCGTCCAGATCGGTCAGACCACCTCGTTGAACGTGCACCTCCAACCGGGTACGGCCAGTGAAGCGATCACTGTGAGCGGCGAATCGCCCCTGCTGCGTACGGAAGATTCCGATCTAAGCTCAGTTATAAATCGGGAACTGCTCGATGAATTGCCGCTCAGTGGACGCCGTTTCCTCGATTTTGCGCTCCTGGTTCCGAACGCGTCGCCGGACGGTGAATCGGGACTGGTGAGCTTTGCCGGCGAGCAGGGCGGTCAGGACACGGGCTACGCGAACGCCAACGGAGCCAACTCTTTCACGGTGGACGGCGCCAGTGCTACCAGCAACTATTTCGGGAACGCCCGTGGCGGCGAGCGTGTTCCCTACATCTTTGGCGAAGACGCTATCCAGGAGTTCCAGGTTGCCGTTTCTCCCTACCGTGCCGAGTACGGTGGCGCGGCCAGCGGCTTCGTGAATGTGGTCACGCGCTCTGGTTCCGATGAGTTCCACGGCGGCGCTTTCTACTACAACCGCAATTCTGGAACTGGCGCCAACGACGCCGTGAATAAAGCGAACGGCATTCCGCGGCCGGTCAACATTCTGCAGCAGTTTGGCGGAAGTCTGGGGGGAGCGATTCGTCCTCACCACGCCTGGTTCTTCGCCGATTATGAGCAGCAGCGACAGAAGGACCCGATTTCGGTGATCAACCAGGCATTTGCGGGTCTCGACCAGACCGACTTCGGCGTGCCCGAGAACCTCCAGTTGCCATCTCCAAATGCGCCGTTCCCGGGGGCCAGCAATCTGTCAGAACCCCCCTCGGATCCGACCAATCCCGTTTACCTGCAGGGGGTGGCGAACGCTTTGAACGCGATTCAGTCGAGTCTGGGAGTGCATCCGCGTTTCCGCAACGATTGGGCTCTGTTCTCGAAGATCGACTATCGCGACGCGAAAGACGACCGCTTCTACCTGAGTTTGAACTGGAATCGCTTCGATTCTCCCGGCGGGGCGATTGTAGGCAATCAGACCTCGCTATTCGGAAACAGCACCCTGGCGAACGCTTATGTTCGTGACTATCATGCCAGCGCCGGCTGGAGTCACGCTTACGGCAGCAACCTGCTCAACGAATTCCATGCCAGCTTCTCGCGGGATGATCAGTACTTCACACCCACCGGCCTGGTGGACACACGTCTGCCCGCAGTTGTAATAACTTCTGGAGGCGACTCCGAAGCGGAAGGAGCCTTGCAACTCGGCAACGCCGGGTTTGCGGGCGGCCGCACCAACGAAGCGTTGTGGCAGGTGTCGGATCACCTGAGTTATCTCCGTGGAAAGCACACCTTCCGATTCGGCGTCGAGTTCACTCATAGTCACCTGACGGACCTGGCGTTCGGCGGATTCGATCCTGACGCTGCAAAGCAGAACGGAACCTTTCGCGGAACCTACAGCTTCGACAGTCTGGAGTACTTCGCCATTGGGAGGTACGACAGCTTCTTCCAAAGTTCGGGACGGCCCAGGTTCCGCTTCAACGTGCCCTACCTGGGCTTTTACCTGCACGACACCTATCAGATCCGGCCTCGACTGACGCTCGATTGGGGCATTCGGGAAGATTTCCAGATCTACCCTCAGCCGAAAGAAAATCCCGCGTTTCCGTTGACGGGACAATTCCCCAATCGCTACCAGAGAATCGCTCCCCGATTCGGATTTGCCTGGCAGCCACTCACCCGGACTGTGATCCGGGGCGGCTTTGGCATGTTCTACGAAAACTTCAACGGCCTGAACTATCGCAACGCGGTGGTTTCGAACGGACTGCTTTCGCAGCAGGCCTCCGTATCCTATAACTACGGTGACAATGGATCGCTGGTGCCCACCCAGCAGGTCGCAGTCTTCCCGAACCAGATCACTGACCCTTCACAGTTCTCCGCGTCCGACATATCCCTGGTGGACCCTCGCTTCAAGTTCCCGTACATTCTGCAAGGCAGCCTCCAGATCGAACGCGAGGTTTTGCCGGATACGGTCGTAACTGTCGGTACGACTTGGACGCACGGGGTCCATCTGATCGCATCGAGTGCCTACGATCTGAATTTGATCCCGCCCAGCGGACAGACGACGTTTGTGCTCTGCCCGCCGGGAGCCCCAGATCCGGTAGAGTGCCACGGGCCGCAGGTGGTAGTGCCGACTCTTGATTCTGGTCTGCTCACCGAGGGGCGGATCAGTTCGAGCTTCCAGCAGATTAACGCCCTCATCAGCCCGGGCATCAATAACTACAATTCTTTTTTTGCGCAGGCGCAACGGCGCTTCCGGCACGGCCTGGCTTTCTCCAGTGCTTACACCTTCTCCAAAAACATCATGTCCCGCGGGGTGGATTTCAACAACCAGTTCGATTTCAGCAACACGCACGCTCCCTACCTGCTTGATCAGCGCCACCGTATTTCATTTGCGGCCACCTACCAGCCCGACTTGGGCCGCAAAGTCCAGTCTTCGCCGCTGCGGAGTCTGGCTTCGGATTGGGCAATCAGTACGGTCATGCAGTTCGCCTCGGGCCGCCCGTATGCCGCTTTGCTCGCTGCCACCGAGGCCGGCAGCGTTCTCAACGACACAGCAGCACTCCAGAGCACGGCGAACTCGGCTCTCGGTATCAACGGTGCCGGCCCCAGTCCATTTGCCGGTCTGAATTCTTTCTACGGACCCTGGACACAGCAGATTGACATGGGACTGGCGCGCCGCTTCAAGCTGACCGAGCGGCAGAACCTCTCTTTCCAGGTGCAGGCATTTAACCTGCTGAACCACGCCAACTATTACGTTGCGAACGGAAATGGGGTGAGCGCAATTCAGTACGCGCCGATTGGGGACACCTGTGGGAATCCTGACAATCCCCAAGCCAACCAACTCTGCGGCCTGGTGGCAGCCACAGACTTCGGCAGTTTGCAGCGCGTCAACGCGCTGAACCCACCTCGCGTTCTTCAGTTCGTTGTGAAGTACAGCTTTTGACACGACGCGTTGTGGACGACGAGTGCGCAATGACCTTGGCTGCTTGCGACGACACCCCGCGAGGCTGCTGCTTGCAATCGAATCGGTCAAAGCGGGAGCAGAGACTCTGATCTCCGTGTGGCGGCAGGTCTTGGTTGAGGATGCCAAGACAGTCGTACTAGAAAGCCGGAGTTACATCGTGCGACACACGAGCCGTTCCAAATTGTGGGAGTGGATTTCAGGTTTGAGAACCAGATGCTGAGGGGTCTCGAGCAGAACCAAAATCCAGGTTCTCGTTGGGCAGAACTGGCACGCGCGGGCAAGAAGGTTATGCAATTTCTTGATAGCGGTCGCTACCTGGCCAATGTGGTCGACGGGGAAGTGAAGTTCTATGGACGCAAGCAGCAATCAGGCTAGATGCGTCGCGACGGGTAGGTTAGGGAAAGGGTGCTTGCACAGCAGTTTGGCGGAGAGCAGACTCGCGCGGGTGAACCAAGCGCTTCAGTCTCCAACGACTGTGACGACGAGCGTACGCTGGCGCCCGCGTACATCGCACTCGAGATGGAAAATCTGCTGCCAGGTGCCGACCACGAGCGTTCCGTCCGCGATCGGTACAGTCAAGGACGGGCCCAGTAGCGTGGCCTGCAGATGCGAGTGCCCGTTGCCATTCGCTCGTTAGGAAGGGCAGGACTGAGTAGGGGAGCCGGCCGAGCGGCTCGGGAAGTGTGCTTGTAGAATAGACAGAAATGGCTGTGTTGGTCGAGCTGCATAACACCGGTGATCCTGCCGTTGGGCGAGAAGTTCAGGCGCTCGTTGAACACGCTCTGAGTGACAGAGCTGGAGACTGGCGGGTATCAATCGTGGGCTCTTGCGCAAACGACAACTGGGAAATGAAGATCGAGGGACCGAATGGGTTGGAGCGATCATACACATTGGCGGGAAGTGCGGGAGAGCACCAGCCTCTGGTGATCGGGAACGTGCTTCTGAAGTTGCTACCCGTGAAGATGCCCCAGCGGTAAAAGGGATCACGTCCAGTTCCACGTGGCCAGCGTCTGGAGCACGAAACAGGTCGCACACCGTGACAGACCAAGCTTGAGCCTACGCAACGATTCGATTCTCAAGATCTGCGCGGGTTCCTACTTGGAACTATAACGGGCATTCCGCGGAAGTGACCCGGCGGGAAGTCTGCCTTGGGGAAGCGGAGGGCGCATGACCGGGACACGACGACTCGGAGATATTGTCCCAGGTGTGTTGCATCAAGCCTTTCGACAAGGAGGGCGACCGCGACATGCGCCAAGTTGGCCCCTCGTTCGAAAGCGTCTGTTCTCAAATTTGTTCTCCAAAAGCCGATTCCGGGGCATCGGAAACGGTGCAACAGCGAAAGGGAATCTCTGCAAGTGATTATCCACAAAAGATTTCGCGGAGAGAAGGGAGTTTGGAGGCGCGGGTGAGAATCGAACTCACGTATAAAGGTTTTGCAGACCTCTCCCTTACCACTTGGGTACCGCGCCTGCTGAATTCAAGGTAGAACCTCGCGCAGAGTTTGTCCAGATAGAGCGGCAAACCGGAAGGCCGATAGGGTTGAAGTTGTAGTTAAAGACCGGCTTGTCGATCTCCGCGGTTCGAGGCTGTGCTCATTGGGAGGGAGTCTAGCACGGCCCGAAATTCATCCTGAATCCGGTTTGGCACAGCTGACGCGACATTCCACGTTTCGCCGCGATCCAATCCGTGCTACAACACAAGGCCATGAGTTCGCTGGAGTCGAAGACCGCGGCGCCCGCTGCGGAACCTGGTGCCGCAACGAACAGTGCCAAGAGTGATGCGTCCATGTTCTGTCCCAACTGCTCGGCGGAGTTGCATGGGCACCGTTGCAAGATGGTCTGCAAGAAATGCGGTTTCTATTTGAGCTGCTCGGATTTCTATTGAAGCCGTCTCATCAAGAACAGTAAGGAGTAAACTGCCGCGCCAATCACCCGCCAACTGCTGCGGCGACTGGCCACGCCCTCGGGACAGAGTGGATCTGTTTCCGGCTGGATTGGGGCTGGCTGGGGCCCCTGATCGGGGTCGCTGTTCACAGGAGAAGTATAGGAAGGCCGGGAAGTGGAGGGAAGATTACCCCAGGCGGCTCAGAAGTAACCGGTGGCGTCCGTGGCTGGAGCCGGGCCAACCACAACAGGTTCGCGGGTAATGCACGCGCTCCTAATGCGGGAACTCGCTCTCCCTTCTACAATGGGTAGGATTTTTCATCATCTTCACATGAGGAGCTACGCATGCAACGCAAAGCCAGTGCAGTGTGGAAGGGTGGGCTGAAAGATGGAAAAGGGACGGTTTCGTCCACCAGCGGCGTTTTGTCGAATACGCCATATTCCTTTACGACGCGGTTCGAAAACAATCCGGGAACGAATCCGGAGGAACTGATCGCGGCAGCACATGCCGCGTGCTTTTCCATGGCCCTATCGGCGCAACTCGGAGGAGCGAACCTGACTCCGGAGAGCATCAGCACATCGGCGACACTCACGATGGACAAGCTCGATGCGGGCTGGACCATCACGGCAGTGCACCTAGATGTTGTCGCGAAGGTGCCGGGCGCGAGCGCGGAAGCTTTCAACACGGCCGCTCAGAACGCGAAGGCGGGCTGTCCAGTGTCGAAGGTGCTGAACGCGAAGATCACGATGGACGCAAAGCTGGGAAATTAGGCTCTCGGCTTTTAGGTCTCGGGTGAAAGAATTGGGCGGCGGCCAGCGTCCAGAGCCCAAAGCCTAACCTTGCGAACGAAGAATTTCGCGCAACTTCTTGTTGAGGCGCACCGCTTCCTGGGAGGACTGGTCGATGAGTTCGACCCAGCGACGGGTATCCTCGCGCAGGGTCGCCTGCGACAGCAGATACGTCGCTTGGACGATGGTCTCGAGCGCGTTGCTTAAGTCGTGTGCAAGCACGCGAAGCTCCTTCACCAGTTCCTGCGGGACTTTGTTTTCCTCTGCCATGATTTGCGTCCGGCCAGCGAGTTTCATGCCACCGCGCGGCGACAGGGTGAATCGCGCGTTCGATTGACAGTCAGCCGCCAGCCAGTAGATAGTAGTGTAGTCCCCTTCAGAAAGGGCTTTCTGCCGTTTTTTCTTCGTTTGCGGATGTGGCGGAACTGGCAGACGCGCTAGGTTCAGGTCCTAGTGGCCGCAAGGTCGTGGAGGTTCGAGTCCTCTCATCCGCACCAAAACCAGCTTTTAGCTCTTAGCCTTTAGCTTCTGGCTACTCGCTTGTAGCCCGCAGCGGGTTGCTTCGGAAACACATCAAAGTGGCGAGGCGAGCGGCGAATAGAGCCTGCCCTGAGCGAAGCCGAAGGGAGTGTCCGCCCTACACGACTTACGCGCCGGCGGAAAGACGGTGAGTGCTCCGGCTCTGGGCGATGCCGTACTGACGGATCTTATAAAGCAGAGCCTTGTAGCTGATCTTCAGCAGCGCTGCAGCTTGCTTGCGATTCCAGTTCGTCTCTTCCAGCGCACGTGCGATGGCTTCGGCCTCGGCTTCATCTTTGGCGCTGCGCGCCAGCGATTTCAAACCGCCCGGAGATTTGGCACCCACCGCGGCAGCCTTTTCGGCTGGATAATCGGTGTGCAGACCGCCGCCGCCATCGGGTCGGGGCTGCAATTCCGCGACCGCCAGAGTTTCATCTCCCAGAACAAGATACCGCTTCACGAAGTTACTCAGTTCCCGCAGGTTTCCCGGCCAAGGGTGATTCAGGCACGCCTCCATCATTTTCTGGGACAGGGGCAAGGGCGGCCGCGCGTACAGTTCCGACATGCGCGACATGAAATGCTTGAGCAGGATGGGAATTTCTTCTTTGCGCTCGCGCAGCGGCGGCAGCGAAAGCATGAAGGCGTTTAAACGGTAGTAGAGATCTTCCCGCAGGCGTTTGGTTGCGAGCGCTTCGGGAATATTGATGTTAGTCGCGGCCAGGATGCGCACATCGACTTTCACCACGGAACGGCTGCCGAGACGAGAGAATTGCTGGTCCTGAAGGACATGGAGCAGCTTGGCCTGGAGCAGTGGCGGCATTTCGCCGATTTCGTCGAGCAGGATCGTGCCCTTGTTGCAGAGTTCAAATTTGCCGGGCTTGGCATGCGTGGCGCCGGTGAATGCCCCGGCTTCGTAGCCAAAGAGTTCGCTTTCGAGCAGGTCGGCTGGAACCGCTGCGCAATTCACCTTCAGGAACGTGCGGTGCGCCCGCGGGGAGAGCTTGTGAATCAGACGAGCCAGCACTTCCTTGCCGGTACCGCTCTCGCCCAGCAGCAGGACCGGGATGTCGACATTGGCAACCAAGGCGGACTGGGCACGGATTTTCTTCATCGCCGGGCTGGCGGCCACGAAGAACACGTCATCGCAAAGCTCTTCCACTTCGCCCGCATACGCATGGTCGGCAGCAGCGCCAATGCACTGGCCGATAACCGCGTCGAGTTCCGCCTTCTGGAAGGGCTTGGTCAGGTAGTCGTGAGCACCGAGCCGCATCGCCTGCACGACCTTGCGCGTGTCGTTCACGCAAGAGAGCATGACCACCTTCATCCCCGGCTTCATCCGCCGGAGTTGCTCGAGAGTCTGGAGTCCATCGATGCCGGGCATGAGCAGATCGAGAAGAACGAGGTCCGGGTGCAGTCCCTTCTGGACGCGCTCGATCGCCTCTTCGCCGGTGCTGGCGGTTTCGACCTTGTGGTCGTCCACTTCCAGCAGGGTGCGAATGTAGCGCAGCATTCCCGGTTCGTCATCCACCAGCAGGATGTTGGCGGCTTCACTCATTGGCTCGATCCTCGTGATGGGCTGCTCAAAATCGGTTTCATCGGAATCAGCAAGGAAAACTTGCAACCGGCTCCCGGCTCGCTTTCCACCCAGATCTTCCCACCCATGCTCTGTAATAGCCGGCGGGCAATGGCCAATCCGAGCCCCATGCCTTCCGCCGCTTCGTTGCCCGGCAGGCGGAAGAAATCGTCGAAAATCTCCATATGAAACTCGGGTGGAATGCCGGGTCCGGTATCGGAAACGCTGACCTTGACGGCGTTGGGTATGCTCAACGCCTGACGGCGGCGCTCTCCGCTTCCCACCGGTTGGCTGGTGCTCCGGCGCTCCCACATATACGGTTCCGCATGCAGCCAGACGGTACCCCCTTGAGGAGTGTACTTGGATGCGTTTTCCAGAAGATTGGAGACGACTCGCTGGATCTTGGCTCCGTCAAAAGCAAAGGGCGTCAGTTTGTCGTTGGCCAGAAAATATAGGGCGAGGCCGCGCTCCTGAAAGCGTCCCGACCAGAGCCGGCAAACCTCGGAGAGGCAGGCGTTCATGTCTCCCTGCACAAACTGCATGCGCAGTTCTCCGGTCTCAAGCACGCTGAAGGTCAGGAAATCCTGGATGAAGTGCTGCAAGCGCTGCCCGCTGGAAAACATGTCCTGCATCACTTCTCGTTGACGCTCGTTCAGTGGCCCGAGTTTTTGACTTTGCAACAGTTCGATGTAGCCATTCAGGATGGATAAGGGCGTCTTGAGATCGTGGGCGGCGGAAGCAAGAGCATTGGTGGTCCGCAGAAAGCGATCGCGCAGTTGTTCGAGCTCTTGCGCGATATCTCCTGGCTCGGAGACACGCCTCCTGGCCTCCGAAGGCACGTCTTCCCTGGAGCCAGTACCAGCGGCAGGAGGGACTAGGCTTTTGTCAGGCGTCGCAGCCATCCAGGACCTTAGAAAAGGACAATGTGGGGAGGAAAAATCGCTACCGTCAGAACGAAGGTGGACTCATCGTAAGGCAGGCTCACCCTAGTGTCAATGACAAACGAGCCTCCTACGTCACTGAAGGGAAAAATGTTGCACTTTTTTACGGTGACTGAAAGTCAACTAATAACCTTATGGAGGGGAGGTTACTTGGGCAATCCCCGTGCTGGTCGCGAAGTTTGCGGGGATCACGAGGCCCCAAGACCTGCCATGAAGTTTGGCCCCTGAGATGCGAGGTTATGCCTGTTTTCACCCCCTTTTGGACAGGCTCGAAACGGTGAATCATACTTTCTCCAAGAAAGACAGGCGGAAGTGGCCGAGATTGAAGCTCGCTATCCCGGTTTTCGTCCGTACTCGCGGGGCGGACGGCAAGGATTCCCTGGAGTTTGCCACTGCCATCAATGTATCTCCGGGGGGAGCTTTAGTTGTCGCCCGCCGATCGCTGACGAAGTCGGCATGGGTCTCTTTGGAGATTCCGAGTGCTCCCATCGCTCCGGTACATGGAATGCCCCGCTCCGCCCGAACCATTCGTGCTAAGGCCATGTGGATCAGCCATTTGGACGACTATCATCTGCTGGGCTTGAAGTTCGCTCGGCCGCTTGGCACGGACGGGATTAGAGCCCCTCGGGTGCGTTTGAGGAAAGCACGTTCTGCTGTGTGAAAACTTTTTCCCTACCCTAACCTGTCTCAAGATGGCACTTCTGTGCCATATGCTCGTCCGCTCCGAACCAGCATAGTTCCGGGTAACGTCCCGAAGGAACTAGAGTTAAGGCATCTCCTGCCAACTCCGTCCAACCGATATCGAGTTTGGTGCTCGGGATGCACTTTTAGTGCATGCGGTTGACGTTCACCCGCTTTGGGGGCACTCGGTCCTATGACAACACTTTCCGTAAGTTCTCTAGCGCAGTCCCTCGGCGAAATCCCCCCTGAAAGCATCATTTTTGGACACTCGGAGGTCATGCAGGCGGTTCGTTCCCGGCTGGCCAAAGTAGCGGCTGCGAATGTGCCGGTCTTGATCAATGGCGAGAGCGGTACGGGAAAAGACATCATCGCGCGCATGATTCACGGGTTATCGCCGTGGAAGAGCGGGCCCTATGTGAAAGTGAATTGTCCGGCGATTCCCGGAACCCTGCTCGAGAGTGAGTTATTCGGATACGAAAAGGGAGCTTTCACAGGCGCTTTCGGGGCGAAGCCCGGCCGGGTCGAACTGGCCCACCGTGGAACCTTGTTCCTGGATGAGATTTCCGAACTTGACCTGTCTCTGCAATCGAAACTCCTGCAACTCCTGCAGGACGGGCAATTCTGCCGGATCGGCGCGCAGGAAGATAAGAAGGTCGAGGTCCGGGTGGTGTGCGCGACCAACCGGCATCTGGAGTCGGAGATCGAGTCGGGCACGTTCCGCCAGGATCTGTTCTACCGTATCAACGTTGTAAATCTGCGCATGCCAGCGTTGCGGGAGCGGCGCGGCGACATCGAAGATCTCGCCCACTACTTTCTCGAATACTACAACCGCAAGTTCAACTGCCGCGCGCGGCCTCTGTCGAATGAAGTGCTCGGGGTGCTGCAGAAGTATCATTGGCCGGGCAACATCCGCGAGTTAGAGAACCTGATCAAGCGCTACGTGATCCTCGGCCACGAAGAAGTGATCACCAACGATCTGGTGGCTCGCGAGCCCGACTTCTTCAATCCGGAGATTTCGCTGGACGGCCCGATCTCACTGAAGAAAGTGACGCGGCAAGCGGTGCGCGAACTGGAGCGCAAGATCATCCTGAAGGTGCTGCAACAGCATCATTGGAATCGCAAGCAGGCGGCACGTACCCTAAGCATCAGCTATCGCGCGCTGCTCTACAAGATACGGGATGCGGGCTTGCCGTCGAACCGGGCGCTGCGCCTGCAGCAGGAAGAAAAGACCAACTCCAACGGGAACGGGAAGATCGAGGCCACCGCCGACTAATCAGTCCGCGAGCCTCTTCTCCAAGTCACGGAGGCTGGCGCTCCACTCGTTGAGCCCCTCCGCCTCGAGCCACAGGTCCTTGAGTTCGGAATTGCTTCGGATCTTGCTGACGGCCCGCCTCGCCAACTCGTTCAGGTTGGCAGTGGCTCCACTCCTGGTCGCACTGATCCAATCTGCCATCTCCCGCGGGACATGGTTCGAAGGCGCACCCTTCAACCCGGCAATCGCTTCGGCGGCCGCGATGGCGACGCTGCTTTCGGGTGCTTCCAGATAGTTGCGCTCATCGGCGGCACGAGCCAGAATCTGCTTGAGGTCATCGATCCCAAGCGATCTGAGTTGCCCAAGAAAATCCTGCGCATCATCGTTTTCGAAGCTGCCCGTTCCCCACCCGCCCATGCGCCCTCCAGCACTTTGTTTCTGTGTATCACGCGGGCTGCCTGGTTTGTAACTTTTTCCAAAGGAAGAAAGGACCTGTCACGCCCAGAACGTGCGGTCGAGCGTGCGGTACTGGATGGCCTCGGCGATGTGCTTGGGCTCCAACTGGGGAACCCCCTCCAGGTCGGCAATGGTGCGCGCAACTTTCAGGATACGGTCGTGGGCACGGGCACTGAGCCCTTGCTGCGTCATGGCGCGTTCTAGGAGCCGCTCGCAATCTGCCGACAGTTCGCAGAAGGTGCGGATGTACCGGCTCGACATTTGCGCGTTGCAGAAAACCTTTTCACGGCCGGAAGAGAAGCGCGCGAGCTGGATCTGGCGAGCCCGGATGACGCGCTCCAGAATCTGCGACGAACTCTCCGGTTCGGCACGGCTGCGCATTTCCTTGTAGTTGACTCCCGGCACGTCGATGTGAATGTCGATGCGATCCAGCAGCGGCCCGGAGATCTTGGAGATGTAGCGCTGAATCATAGGGGGCGTACAGTGGCATTCGCGAGTGCGGTCGTTGTGAAATCCGCACGGACACGGATTCATGGCCGCCGCCAGCATGAAGCGCGCGGGGAACGTCAGCGACATGGCCGCACGCGCAATGCAAACGGTGCCCTCTTCCAGGGGCTGGCGCATGACTTCGAGCACGTTGCGTGGGAACTCCGGGAGTTCGTCAAGAAACAGGACTCCGTTGTGTGCCAGCGAGACCTCGCCCGGTCGAGGGATGGCTCCGCCACCGATCAGGCCGGCATCGGAGATCGTGTGATGGGGAGAGCGGAAAGGCCGCATGCCGACCAGCCCGGCGCGAGCATCCAGCACCCCAGCCACGCTGTGAATCTTGGTGGTCTCCAGAGCCTCTTCGAACGTGAACGGCGGCAGAATGGTCGGCATCCGCTTCGCCAGCATGGTCTTGCCGGAACCAGGGGGACCGATCATGAGGATATTGTGCCCGCCTGCGCACGCCACTTCGAGGGCGCGCTTCGCGGTCTGCTGGCCGCGAACATCCTTGAAATCGACGCAGAAGTGCTGCGCCTCACTCAACAGTTGATTGCTGTTGACCTCCAGCCGCGAGATGCCATTGCCGGAATTGATGAAATGAATCACATCGAGCAGCGATTTCACTGGGTAAACTTCGACACCGCTCACCATGGCTGCCTCGCGCGCGTTGACCTCGGGCACGATCATGCGCCTCACTTTTCTCCCGCGCGCTTCAATGGCAATGGGCAAAGCGCCGCGGACTCCGCGCAAGCTTCCATCGAGGGACAGTTCACCGACAAACAGGGCGTCCGGAATTTCCTTCTTGTTCAGCCCGCCGTAGGCGCCCAGGATGCCCAGAGCCATGGGCAGATCGAAGCCGGAACCTTCCTTGCGGATGTCCGCGGGGGCGAGGTTAATCGTGATATCGGTGGGAGGAATATCGTAGCCGCAATTCTTCAGGGCGGCGCGGACTCGGTCCCGGCTCTCGCGCACGGCAGCATCCGGCAAGCCGACGGTATGAAAGCGATCTTCGTTCTGCTTGATGCCGGAGACGTCGACTTCCACCTCGATGATGTTGGCATCGATGCCGTAAACGGCAGCACTCAGAGTCTTATAGAGCATAGGGCAACGCTGGGCACACGAAGAGTAGGGCGAGGTGGGAGATCCTGAGCACGATCCTACGTGGCCCGCACCCGCCCGGCGGTGATGCAAGTCACCCATTACCGTGATGGAACGTTCTAGCGTGGACGAAAGTGTTCGGTGCTAGGCTAGTTGCAACCGGTCGGAATGCTGCCCGATGCTTCCGACGGGGTTTCGAGACCATGAGGTCCCCAAAGAATGTCTGACGAAGGTTCGACCAACCGGCCCGAGGATCCCGGAAAAAGCGGCCTGGACCGTGAAGAAAACCGTCTGTGGCGATGGGCCCTCGGTCTGCTCGTGCTGCTGGCGACGGCGGTAGCAGCGCTGTCCTGGGAACAACTGAAGGACTTGCCGTACAAGCTGTGGGCAATTCCCGTCGGGCTGTTTGTGCTTTCCGTTCTGTTTGCGAGCTACGCCTTCGGACGCAAGCGCGAAGTCACGGAACTCAAGCAGATCCTGAGGGGCTTTCAGGATCGCACCGGAGTAACTCCGTCGGAAGAGCAGTTGGACCAACTCAGCCAGATGATTGCGCGCTCGCAGCGCAACTTCAAAGAGCTGATCGATTCGCTCGATGACGCAGCACTTGCCATTTCTCTGGATGGCACCTTGCGTACCGTGAACCGTCGCGTCACGGAGGTATTGGGCATACCGTACTCCCAATTGGTGGGTCACAAACTGGAAGAATTCCTGGCGGCGCCTTTGCGCGCGGAAGGAACCGGCACCCTGGCCCGGTTCCTGGAGCGGCGTCACTGGACTGGCGTGGTCCAGGTTGAGCTGAAAAACGGTACCCGGTCCCAATACTACGATTGTGTGGTCAATGCCATCGTCAAAGGCGATGAGATCGCCGGCGCCAGCGTGCTGGCCCGCGACGTTACCGGGCACCGAGACAAAGAGAGGCGTTTCACCCAACTGTTCGAAAGCCTGCAGGAAGGCGTATACATCAGCACTCCGGAAGGCAAGCTGCTCGACGTAAATCCGGCACTGGTGGCGATGCTGGGATACAGCAGCAAAGACGAACTGTTCAGCCTACCGCCCGAAGGCTTGAATGCGGACAGCGATCCCGAACCCGTGCTGGGACGAACCGGCAGCCACAGCGGCAGTACACGCACCCGCGAGGTGCGGCTCAAGAGAAAAGACGGCAGCCTTGCCGTCTGCGTGGATAGCTCGACTGGAGTGATGGACGCGGGACGGATCGTTCGCTATCAAGGAACGCTGGTGGACGTCACCGAAAAGCGGGCCATGGAACGGCAGCTGCGGCGGCAGGAAGAATTCCGGCGGCACCTGCTGGAGAGTTTTCCGGACCTGATTCTCGTTCTCGACCTGCAAGAACAGTACACGTTTGTGAGCGCCCGCATCCGCGACCTTCTGGGCTACGGCCCCGAACAGCTTATGGGCAAGAAGATCGAGGAGGCGAAAGACACTTCTTCTGAACTGGTCAACCTCTATCGAACTGTCGCCAACGGCAAGAATGCGCTCGCCTCCTGCGAATATGGCGCGCAGCACCAGGACGGCAGCTGGCGCACGATGCTGGGTATGGCCAGCCCTCTGCTGGATGCGGAAGGGAGACGGGCCGGAGTGATCATCTCCGTCCGCGACATCACCGTCGAGAAGAAGCTGGAACAACAGATTATTCAGAGTGAGCGTCTGGCCGCCATGGGACAGATGATCGGCGGCTTCGCCCACGAACTCAACAATCCCCTGACCAGCATCCTGGGCATGGCCGACCTGCTGCAGGAATCAGAGACCAGCGAATCCGCACGCAAGCAGATTGGAATTCTGCACCAGCAGGCCAGGCGCGCGGCCGAAATCGTACAGAACCTGCAATTTTTCGCGCGGCCGCCGGCTCCCGGGCGCAGCCAGGTCAATCTGAGCGAACTCATCCAGCGCACCGTCCACCTGCAAGCGTATCCGCTGCGCAAAAGCAATATCACCGTGGACTTTCTGCTGGAACCAGCGATGCCGGCGGTCATCGCCGATCCCAATCAGCTGATGCAGGTGTTTCTGAATCTGCTCTTGAACGCGGAGCAAGCCATTCGCGAGAATCGCGAGAAGGGCACGATTCGCGTGCGCATGGGACGAAACGATGATGCCGTATGGATCGTGTTTCAGGACGATGGTCCCGGCATCACTCCCGAAAACCTGCCGCACATTTTTGATCCGTTCTTCACCACCAAGCGCCCCGGCCGCGGCACCGGCCTCGGACTGAGTATCTGCAAGACGGTGTTGCGCGAGCACGGAGGCAACATCGAAGCCGCCACGGCCCCCGGCGGAGGAGCGATCTTCACGATCACGCTGCCGGTTGGCACGGGGGCGGAATCAGCTACGAAGTAAGCGGGTTTCGCCCATAACGGGGTTCTGAGCGCAAACGCCTGTTCTCGTCAACCACGCGATGTTGGGCTAGAATGCTGTCGCAGGGGGAGGTCCTATGTGTACAGTACGGGCGCGAATCAGCCTGCTTCTGTGTGTGGCATGGGTGCTATTCGCCTCGCAGTGTGCCACCGCTCAGTTGGTAGCAACTAAGGACCTCACCGACACTGCGAGCGTTCCCACCGCGCCACCGACTTCGGCAGAACTGCCCTCTACCATCGGCACACCTGACAACCCCGAGAAACAAGATTGCTTCTTTGAGGTCGCCAATGGCGTCATTGTGCGAGACGTGCCGGAAAAGCTGCGCCTAGAAATCGTCGGCGTCGATCCCCGCCTCGTTTATGACGGAACGGCGATGATGATCACAGTTCGCGTGAAGAACATCGGCGATCTGCCCGTTCTCGTTCCTTGGCAGACGAATCAGGTTGAACCCGACACCGATCCCAAGAGTGGCGACACAAGCTATGAAAGCGCAACCATCCATCTAACATTCGGAACTCTCGAAGATCGAAAACATTGCACCTATCTGAAAGGCGAGGCGACTCTCGCCGCCGCACCGAGCAATCGCGCTCAGCACTTGGAACTATTGTCTGGCCAGTGGGCGGATGTGAAGTTCAAGGCTGCTATTCAATGTGCTTCAAAAGAGACGTGGGCCTGCAAGCGATTCCACGCTGATGAACATGCTCAACTCACGGCGCATTGGTGGGAGTGGTTATTTACGCGGGAAGAAAAGGGATGCGGCGGAATGCGAGGCGCATACAAGTCTAGGACTCTTGAATCCAGCCCACTTGAGGTTGTTTACGTTGCCTCGCCGCCGTCGGACGAAAAGAAGGCTGCTCCACCGCAGTAGTTGGCATATCCTCTACGGTGAAAATCTTGTGTCGATCTTCCCGCGCAACCATAACTGTTGAAACATCCTCATTACACTCGGAACCGGGCTCCAGCCCGCTACCGTTCCACCGCCATCGCCACCGCATTCCCTCCACCCAAGCACAGAGCCGCAATGCCGCGGTGCACGTCGCGGCGAATCATCTCGTAGATCAGCGTAACCAGCACACGCGCGCCGCTCGCGCCGATGGGATGTCCGAGGGCAACCGCTCCCCCGTTCACGTTCACGCGGTTCATATCGAGGCCCAGTTCGCGGCACACGCCGAGCGCCTGCACGGAGAACGCTTCATTCAACTCGTAAAGATCAACCTCGTCTTTCTTCCATCCCGTCTTCTGCCAGATCTTCTGCACAGCCCCGACCGGGGCCATCATCACCCATTTCGGCTCGACGCCGCTGGTCGCCTGGGCCACGATCCGGACCATCGGCGTGGCGCCCAGTTCCTTCGCACGCGCCGCGCTGGTCACAACCGCCGCCGCCGCCCCATCATTCACTCCGGGGGCGTTGGCCGCGGTCACCGTGCCATCCTTCTTGAAGGCCGCCTTGAGCGAGCGCAGGACTTCGATGGTGGTGTCCTCGCGCGGGCCTTCGTCCTGGTCGAAGATCACGGGCGGCTGGCCCTTCTTCTTCGCCGGCAGCTCCACCGGGACGATCTGCGACTTAAACCGGCATTCCTTCTGAGCGGCAATCGCTTTGCGGTGCGAGGTCACCGCGAACTCATCCTGCTCCTCGCGCGTGATGCCATATTTCTCAGCGACGTTCTCGCCCGTGATGCCCATGTGGTAGTCGTTGTAAATATCCCACAACCCATCGTGCACCATGGAATCGATCACTTGCCCGTTGCCCAGCCGATACCCTTTGCGCGCGTTCGGCAGGAGGTACGGGGCGTTGCTCATCGACTCCATGCCACCCGCCACCACGATGGAACTGTTGCCGGTCTCGATCGCCTGCGCGGCCAGGGCAACCGCCTTCAGTCCCGAGCCACAAACCTTGTTAATCGTCATGGCACCCACTTCTGGGGCCAATCCGCCATAGAGCGCTGCCTGTCGAGCGGGGTTTTGACCGAGTCCCGCCGACAGAACGTTGCCCATGATGCACTCGTCCACCTGCGGCGGCTGAAGGTTTGCCCGCTTCACCGCCTCGCGCACAGCAATCGCACCCAGTTGCGTAGCGCTCAGGTCACTCAGGCTTCCTTGAAACTTTCCGATCGGCGTGCGGCACCCTGCAATGATCACGACATCATTAGAACCGGCCATAGATGCGCTCCTTCCAACAAGTCCTCGCTTCGAAAAGTACTGTCAATTATAGATCGCAGAGCCTTGAACAATGCTCCACGAGAGGCGACCTCTGTTGTATTGCGATGAAGGGTTGCTCTTCGGCTGGGCACGCGCGAAGATGATCGCGTCGAGTGCCCCGCGAAGCCGCAACGTGATCGCAGTGCGATTTTTTCTTGCGCGAGCTACGCGTGGTGACTTTGGTGCGTCGTGGAGCGCGCTCGATTCGATCATTTTTTTCTTGACTTCGTTCTGCGTTGACTCTATACATTCAATCAGTTGCAACATACGACCGTTGCAAGATTCCATGAAGAATGGAAAGGGAGAATAGATCCATGGCAACCAAAAAGAAAGCAAAGAAGAAAAGCAGCAAGAAGCACTAAGCACTAAGCACCTTGCTCTAAAGGCAACGACGGGGACGCGAGAAGCGTCCCCAAAGTTTTTGGTGCAGGTTTTTCCCGCCCACGACGTCCCTCTACTCTCCACCTCGAAGCTATCTCACAAATCGGTTCGGGAAGGGCACGGCTTTCAGAGCCTGCCCTGAGCGAAGTCGAAGGGTGCCGCTCAGACCCAATAAAGACGCAGGCTTTAGCCCCTGAGAGCCACGACGGGTTGCTCCCTCGGTTCGTTATGAGATGGCTTCTGCCAGTCCGCGCTGCAAGTGCGAATCGTGTCAAGGCACGGTTTCAAGGCAGGCACGAAACTACCGCCCAATGAGTGCCGCCTTTAGGCGCTGGTCTTGGGCGCGATAGTTTCACCACGGGGCCTCTCAGGCTGCCATCTCAGTTGACCCGATGCGCAGACTTCTTCTCTGGCACTGCCACGATCTTCTCCGTCTCAGGACAAAGATTCCGGTAGGGGCACAACTTGCACTGATATCCAGGCTTCGCGGGGAACCGTCCGCGAGCAATCGCCTCGGCGACGTCTTCGACGCGGAGCTTCGCCTCCTCCAGTTCCCCATCGCTGCGCGTCGTGGACACCGACGTGTTGTTCTCCAAGTTGTAGAAGATCAGATGTTCGGCGCGCTGGCCCCAGACTTCCTTCGCGGCTAAAGCATAGAGCGAAAGCTGCAAGCTCTTGTCGGCATCTTCCTGCAGCCGAGGCTTGCCGGTCTTGTAATCCACAATATCGACCGCATCCGAACCGCTGCGATCGATGCGATCCACACGCCCGGTAAGTTTGGCGCCATTGACTTGCAGTTCGAAGCGCTGCTCAGTCTGGAGCACCTCGGGTGGTGGAGCCTGCCGCGCTAACTCGAGGAATTGTTCCAGTTGCTCGATGCCCTGCCGCAAATAAAGATCGTATTGATAACGGTCGGCAATGCCGGCCGACGCGAGGTCGGCGCGGAACATCTCCAGCAGTTCTGCGTCCGTGATCTGCCTCCCGAATCGTTGCGCGTCATAAAACGTACGCAACACGCGGTGCATGGCAGCGCCATAGTGCAGCGAGGCGGGAACGTCACGCGGCAGGTTCCATTCCCGTTCCAGCTTGAAGCGCAGCGGACACTCTTCATAAATCTCGATCGCCGTGGCGCTGAGGCCGGTCGTGAAAGTAGAAGAAGGCGGCAGGAGCAACCACGCCGCGAGATTGGAGTGCTCCACACCAATCTGTTCTTCCCCGGCAAACAAATCGTCCTGCACGGCCGCCGCTGGACGCTGGCGCCAGAATTTTCGATAGGCTGGATGGCCCATGAACTCGCGCAGGAACTTGGTCGGCGCGGGCTGCTTGCCCCGGCCCTGATGCGTATAGATGGTCAGCGTGTCTTTGGCCCGCGTCATGGCGACATAGAACAGCCGCCGCTCTTCCTCCTCGTGCAGAACCTTGTCGTCATGGGACGCGGTGTGCGACGTCCGCAACTCCGGCGGGAAAGCAACCAGCGGCTCACGATAGGTGCACGGGAACCAGGTCGACGAACCGCGCAGGATGGCCACGTGCTGGAACTCAAGCCCCTTGGCCGCGTGCGCGGTCAGCAGGCGCACAGCATCGTCAGAAGTCGTGGGCAGCGGAATCGTGCCCTTGGCCTGACCAAACAGTTCCAGGTACTCCAGAAACTCCGCGGCACTGCCAATCTCGGCAACCGGCTTCCCATGCCACGTTTCCACGAACCTGAGGAACGCGCAAACCGGGGCGGTCTGCGAAAGGGCAAAACGGCGCAGCACGATCTTCACAGCCTCGAGCGCACGCAGTCCATCCTTCCCCGCATCCTGGTGGGCCTGGTCGACACTCTCGAGAACCGCCGCGCCGTTTCCGACTTTCGCCAGAACCTTGCGCAAGTCAAGTTCGTCGCGGCGAACCGCCCTCATCGCGGAGCGAAGTTCCCCGGCATCGATCTTGAACTGCGGCAACGCCGCCACGCGAAACAAGCCCGCGCCATCGTTCGGAGCGACCGCCACGTTCAAGCACGCCACCAGATCGCGCACCTCAGGAGTATCGAGGACGTCCAGGCCCTCAATCGAGAACGGGATGCCCCGCTCTGCAAGTTCTTGAACCAGTTCCTCGCGATGATTGTGTTGGCGATAAAGCACGGCGAACTCACTCCACGCGCAGCGGTGTTCCTTGCGCTTCCTGCGGATTTGGCCAGCCAGGTCGGCAGCCTCGACTTCCTTGTCGCGCCACGTGACGATCTCAGCCGGCTGGCCACCTTGCTCCCGGCCTTCGGTTTCGCGCCAGGATTCGAGTGGCGCCCGATGGTAAGAAATACCGGTTCCCTTTTCGTCAAACACTGGCGGATTCTCATTCACAATGCCGAAAGCGCAACGCAGGATGGGCGAAAGCGAGCGGCGATTCTTCTCAAGTACAACCAGTTTCGAGGAAGGAAAGTGCCGGATGAACAGCGAAAACGCTTCGCTCGACGCCCCGCGAAACTGGTAAATAGCCTGGTCGGGATCGCCCACCGCAAAAAGATTCGCCGCCGATCCCGCCAGCAGTGACAAGATCTCGACCTGCGCGAAGTTCGCGTCCTGGAACTCATCCACCAGCAGGAAGCGAGTGCGGCAGCGCTCTTCTTCGAGCAATGCCGGATCATTCTTCAGGAGTTTGTAAGCCCCGGTGATCATGTGGCCGAACGTGCCCAGGTTCTTCTCGCGCAGCATGCCTTCGACCGTGGCGAATACGCGCGCGATCTCCCGACATCGCTCCAGGATCTCGGCATCCTCCAGTTCCGATTGCTTTTTCGACTTGGCGACTCGCGGCAGCGGAATCTCGCCCCGTTCAAGCCGAGCGACGTATTCCGAGTACTGCCGGGGGGCGACCAGTTCGTCCTGGCAGCGCCGCATGAATTCCAGCAAGTCGTCCAGAAACTGGCTGACGTTGGCGGCGCGCACAAAGTGCTTGAGGCGCAGATCGCGGATCCGGCGCCGCAGATACACCCAGAGGTCTTTGTCATCGAGCACACCAAAATCCGCACCGCGCCGTGCCAGTAGCGCGTTACACCAGGCATGGAAGGTGCAGGTCTGCAGACCGTCGAGGTTGGCGTCCTTGAGTTCCGCCCGAACGCGAGTCTTCATTTCCTCGGCGGCGTTCTCGGTGTAGGTAAGGGCGAGAATTTCATTGGGCCGAGCGTGTCCTTCCCGGATGAGGTTGGCAATGCGCCGGATCAGAACGGTCGTTTTGCCAGTACCGGCGCCGGCCAGAACGAGCATCGGACCATGAACGTGCTCGATGGCTTCCCGCTGACGTTCGTCGGGGGAAATCTTTGCGGTAGGGAGGACTGCAGGGCTCACTCGCCGGAGCATATCAGAGGAACTTGTGGAAGGCGTATGCGGAAGATCACCAGAACTAGCTTCAAGAAAGGGTTTTGGGAAGGGCACGGCTTTAGCCGTGCCGCCCGGCGTCGCAAAACATGCGGGCTTCAGCCCCTGAGGGCCGAGTTCTTAACCCTGGGACTGGATCTAGAAAGCAATTCCAACCCGTGCTCATCGCATAGCGTCAACGGCAAGCGCCGCAGCCACGATCGCCGCCGTCTCGGCCCGCAGGATCGTCTTGCCCAATGACGCAGGGACCCATCCCGATTCGCGAAACCACTGCAGTTCGTCATCGGCCCATCCGCCTTCTGGGCCGATGGCCAAGGTTGCCTCGGTCGAGTGATGCTTCAGAACGTCTCGCAACTGCGTGTCCTCTTCAGACTCGGCCAGTACAATGCGGCAGGCCGTAGCGCCGGCCTCTGGCCGGCTTGCGGGCGAGACGCCGGCGCTACCCAGATCTTTCAGTTTTACTGGGGCCGCAATCTCCGGTGGGGCCGGGCGCCGCGACTGCTCGGCTGCCTGCAGCGCGATGCGCTGCCAGCGCTCGTGGCGTTTCAGGGCAGCCGAAGCGAGATGAACGTCCGTGCGCCGGGCAATGACCGGGATGATGCGGGCAACCCCGATCTCCGTGCATTTCTCGATCGCCCATTCCATGCGGTCAAACTTAAAGATGGCAAGGACGAGTGTCACGCACGGCGCGGGTCGCATGACCTGCGCCTCGCCAAGAGCAAATTCAACCCGGTCGCCAGAGATCGAGGTGATTTTTCCGTGGCGGACCGCGTCGCCAGTAGCGATATCGAACTCCTGCCCGACCTCGGCACGCAGAACACGCGTCAGATGCAAGGCATGTTCGCCGACCAGGGCAGCGGTGTTTCCGTGTACTTCGTCGGCAATCCAGCGGCGACGGGTCATACAGTTCGGCTCTGGGCTTTCGGCTCCGGGTTCTGGGTTTCGCGCATGTGGGTGGTGGCAGATGAATGCAACCCGCAATGAGGTTAGACCCAGAGCCTAGCGCCCAAAGCCTAGAGCCCGCCTTACGCGAACATGTCTTTCACGCGCCCCAACAATGAGCGGCGCTGCGGCTTATTTTCCACCGGTGTCAACTGCGCCAGCTCCGCCAGCAGTTCGCGCTGCCGTTTGCTCAGCTTGCCTGGGGTCTGCACGCGCACCTCGACAAACAGATCGCCCTTGCCGTGCCCATTGAGCACCGGCACACCTTTGCTGCGGATGCGGAACGACGTCCCCGACTGCGTGCCCTCGGGAACCTTCAGTCGGTGGTCGCCCTCGAGCGTTGGAATCATAATCTCGGTGCCCAAGGCAGCCTGCGGAAACGAAATCGGCACCACGCAATAGAGATCGTTGCCCTCGCGCTCGAAGAACGGATGCTCCTTGACGTGCAGAACGACATACAGATCACCAGCCGGGCCACCAAACGCGCCCGCCTCGCCGAGCCCCGCAAAGCGGATGCGGGTGCCGTCTTCGACTCCGGCCGGCACCTTGGCCTCCACCATGCGCTCCCGCAGCATGCGCCCTTCGCCCTTGCACTTGGGACACGGATCGGTGATCACGCTCCCGGAACCCTGGCACGTCGGGCAGGTGCGCGCAATACTGAAGAAACCCTGCTGATAGCGCACCTGACCTCGACCGTTGCAGGAGCGGCAGGTAACCGGAGCCTTGCCGGGGGCGGCGCCGGATCCCTGGCAAACGTCGCAAGTTTCATGCCGCCGGACTTTGACCTGCTTCTCCGTCCCGAATACAGCTTCGTCGAACTCCAAGTTGAGGTCTTCGCGGAGATCCGCTCCACGCTGGGTGCGACTGCGACGCCGGCCGCCACCTCCGAAAATATCGCCGAAGCCGAAGAAGTCTCCGAAAATGTCTCCGAAGTCCTGGAAGATGGCCGGATCGAAGCCCGCCGTGGCTCCTCCGCCACCACCCACGCCCGCGTGCCCGAAGCGGTCGTAAAGCGATCGCTTCTCGCCGTCAGCCAAAATTGCGTAGGCTTCCGTGAGTTCTTTAAACTTCTCTTCCGCATCGGGGTTGTTCGGGTTGCGGTCCGGATGGTAGGTCATCGCCAGCTTGCGGTAGGCGCTCTTGATCTCGACATCGCTGGCCGTACGGGTGACGCCCAGCACTTCGTAGTAGTCGCGTTTGCCGTTGTTGGCCAGATTGCTCCTTCTTATCGCTGCTAATCCCTGGAACCGGTTTCAGAAAACGGTTTGGGAAGGGCACGGCTTCAGCCGTGCCCGCCCAGAGCCGCAAAAACTGTGGGCTTCAGCCCCTGAGGGGCGCATCCTTGAACTTCGAATCACTGACCACTATTTACCCTTATTGCGGGCCACCCTCACCATAGCAGGACGCAAAAGACGATCCTTGTACTTGTAGCCGCGCTGCAATTCATCGAGCACGTGGTGATCCTCGACCTCGGTGGTATCCACCATCTCGATCGCTTCGTGCACGCGCGGATCGAAAACCTGGCCGATCGCAGGAATGGCCTGTGCGCCAATCTTCTGCAGCGCGTCCTGAAACTGACGGTAGATCAGCTCAATACCGTTACGGAAATCGCCGGCCTCGGCACCGGCAGCCTTCAGCGCGCGCTCGAAGCTGTCGAGGATCGGCAGAATCGTCTTAATGACATCGGCGGCGGCGAACTCGCGAAACTCCTGCTGATCGCGCACCGCGCGCTTGCGGGCGTTATCGAATTCCGCCTGCAGGCGCGCCAGGCGGTCGAGCAGCGCGTCGCGTTCCGCCTTGAGCTTTTCGATGTCCGAGATAACGCCCGCCGCAACTGCCTCTGGCTTGGCGGGCGCAGCCGACTCTTCCCCGCCCTCACCCGGCGGCAACTCGTGCTCCAGATCCAGATTCGTTACGTCGCTCTTTCCGTTTCCCTTACGCATACTTCTCAACTACTCCGATTCATTCAAAAGTTTGTCAAACAGCCGCGCGATATACGACACGGCCGACATGGTGTGCTGATAATCCAAGCGCGTGGGACCAATGACCGCCAGCGATCCCATCACTTCGCCTCCCACACGCGCCGGAGCGCCAATCAGGACGAAGTTGCGCATCGAGGGCAAAGCTTCGTCCAGCCCGATCACCACCCGCACCGCTTCCTGCCGTGTGTCGAGATAGGCGCTGAGCAGCTTGACGACCTTTTCTTTCTCTTCCAGCGTGCGCAGCAGTTCTTGCAACCGCTCGCGGTCTTCTTCACCCGTGACCAGGTTGGCGGCGCCTTCGACAAACACCGCCTCCGTGCCGTCGTTCGATGCCAGCGCGCCCTGCTTGTACAGTTGCTCGATCGACTTCATCAGCCGGTCGTACTCGCTGCGTTCCTGTTCGATGCGGCGAGCCAATTCCGCTCGCATGTCGTCCATCGTCCAGCCGCGAAAATTCTCGTTGATGTAGCGCGCCGCCAGGTCCAGGTCCGCCTGCGGTATATCCAACCGCAGCACTCGATCGCGCACCACCCCCGAGTGCGTAACCAAAACGGCCAGCACCTTCTGATCGCCCAGCCGCGAAAAATAAACATGCTCCAGTGCGTTCCGAGGCCCGCTGCTCGCCACGGTAACCCCAACACTGTGCGAAATCAGCGAGAGCACGTGCGAGGTCCGCTCCATGAACTCCTGCACGTCCGTGACTCCGGTCAGCGTGTCCTGGATGATGCTCTGGTTCTCGTGCGAGAGATGCGCTTCGCCGCTCAGTTGCTCGACGTAGTAGCGGTATGCCTCCGCAGTCGGCACCCGGCCCGCCGAAGTGTGCGGCTGCTCAAGGTATCCGGCATCGACGAGATCGGCCATTACGTTGCGGATTGTGGCCGCACTCAGCCCTTCACGGCTGCCGCGCGCCAGCGTCCGCGAACCCACCGGTTCCCCGGTCGCGATAAATGTCTCGACGATGGCGGTCAGGATTTCCCGTTCCCGTCCGCCGCTTGGTCCTGGTGGCATATGTACCTGAGCGGGGTTAGCTATACAAACGGGAAAACTGCTACACCCCCTGGGGCCGGGGCGCGCGCGCGAGCGGGACGGGGCTGGAAAGAGTACACCTCGCAGTTCCGATTGCGTTCGCGATCCAGAACGTATGTAGCGAAGGGAGCCATTTCGTTTTCAATGAGCTAATTTAACCACACCTCATTCACCAGGTCTGACCATATGCGTTCAAGCTCATTTCTTTCACCGCGTGCAATCCGATCCAGATACTCGATAATCGTTGCGTCGTCCAGTGGAAGCACTAGGCCACGATCATCGGTGAACGTGTCCCTGCACCGTTTTATGAACAAGTCGCGATTTTCAAATTCGCGACAACACAAGAAGCCCACTTTTCCCCGATTGACGGAAAAGCGGCCTGCCAACTGGTCTAGTTCCGGATTTCCGACCTCTCTACCATAGTTCTTGCATTCCAACGGTACATATGCGCATGGCATCCGCCGAACGTTCGGAAGGATGTCGAAAATTCCCTCGTGCGCTCCGTTCTCCATCACGATATCAATTCGTTTCCGCCCCTCGTGAATTTTTTCTTCTTTCGTCGGGTGCATCAGTTTGGGATAGAAAATGAATTCCACAATTCCGATCATAAGTCGATGATAGGGAGTCGCATGATCCGTTCCCCTTTGAGTGTTCTGCAGGACCTGTGCAAGAGCCTCGGCCAAAATCGTTTCATCCTCTGCATCAACATCGCTCGGATCGTCAGTTTTCTCCATCCTTTCTAGGTCTTTTCGATAGTCGCAAAGGATTTCTGGATTGTTTCGTGAAAACTCGAATAGAAACTCTTTCGTGCGGGGATAGCGTTCCGCAAGATCTTTCTTCCACACGACCCGACGCACGGTCTTTTTACGATCGTTTCGGATCAAGCGCACAAGGTCCGATCTGGGATTTGCGAGTTCTCGTGCTTGGAGAAAGCTGAGAACGTAGTGTTGATGGTATTTTTCGTGGTGGTACGCGGGACTGTATCTCACGACGGCCTTGGGCACGAGGAGTATGGGGCGGTTGCGCCAGACCGGCAGGTCGACATACGACTCTTCCCATTGCATCGTGTCAGTGCTGAACATCGCGCCGATTGGGACATTTTGAACAGCTACATCGTGAAGCTGACATTGCGAGCGTGTATATTCAACGAGGTGTCCGCGAAGGACATTCGTTGTTAGGTCAGATATCTTGTCGTGACTGATGCCGGGAATCATCAGTTCACACTCCTGCAACGCAGTGATAAACCCTTGCCTTACTGCCGCCGAAGTGCTCAGGGCTACAAATATTTCTTCGGCCTGTTGTTCCCCAATGCCCGCGCCTTTTGGACGATTCTTCGAGTAACCGAGACGCGTTTCATTTGGCTCACGAAGGTTTGACAAGAGATGTCGCGCATTGTCCTCGTGTCCGCCACGGATGTCATCAATCACCTGCTGGAAGAACATGGAGATTGTTCGCGCGGCCCTCAGTGATCACTTCAAAAGCGGCCAACGGTTATCACTTCAAAACCGGCCAACGGGATTGGCCGTCCGGGACTGAGAATGTTCTACCCTGCCGCCTCCTGTGGTGGCAAGTCGGTTTTGGTGCGCCAGCTCCGCGGG
>JAIQFZ010000167.1 GCA_020073015.1 Terriglobia bacterium
GTCCGAAACACTGGAGGTGACAGCCCGCTTGCGCTATACTCCTGCGCTGCAGGGTGGCGACTGTGGTGGAGCCCCCACCGACTGCTGGGGCTCCGCTTGTATCCGGTTGCGATCCAACCAGATAGTCTGCTGCGACCGGCGCCTCTTCGATCTGGCTCCCTCAAGCCTGGGCCCCGCGTCGTAGCCCGGGGGCTGCTTGCACGATTTGCCTGGAGACGTGAGCGTCGATCGGGAACAGGCGCTGGCACAGTGGATGCCCGCCCTCTACTCCGAACTCCGTAAGTTGGCAGCCCACTACCTGCGCCAGGAGCGCAGTAGCCACACCCTGCAGGCGACCGCCCTTGTGCACGAGGCATACCTGCGACTGGTGGGCCAGCGGGTCGAGTCCTGGCAGAGTCGGGACCAGTTCATGGGAGTTGCGGCCCAGTTGATGCGTCGCATCCTGGTGGACTACAGCCGCGGCCAGCAGGCCGAAAAGAGGGGCGGCGGATGTACCAAGGTCTATCTCCACGAAGCATCCGTTCTTTCCCCCAAGCACTCGTCGGACGTGGCTGTTCTGGATACCGCTCTCACCAAGCTGGCTGAATTCGATCCTGAACAGGCGCGCATGGTCGAGCTGCGATTCTTCGGTGGCCTGACGATCGAGGAGACGGCAGCCGTGATGGGCACTTCCCCTGCGACCATCAAGCGGCAATGGAGCGTGGCCAAGGCGTGGCTCGCGCGGGAACTCAGGGCCACGAAAAAGCCCGATGCCTGAAAACTGGGAGCTAGTAAAAGAGATCGTGGCTTCGGCGCTGGAGCAACCCCCTGACGCGAGAGATGCATTCATTCAGGACGCCTGCGGAAAGAATAAGGAGCTGCACGCCGAAGTGGAATCTCTGCTCACTGGCCACGATCAAGCGGACAGTCTCCTCGAGCATCCGGTTATCGAACGCCTCATCAATCTTCCCGCCACCAGGATGATAGGGAGAACTGTAGGGGCATACCGAATCGTGCGGGAGATCTCATCGGGCGGGATGGCAGTGGTGTACCTGGGAGAGCGCGACGACCAGCAGTACCGGAAGCGCGTGGCGATCAAGATGGTGAAGCCAGGTTCCCACGCCGAAGAAGTTCTTCGCCGCTTTTACAACGAAAGGCAAACGCTCGCGGCGCTCGACCACGCACTGATCGTGAAGCTTCTCGATGGCGGATCAACCGACGAGGGGTTGCCCTATCTGGTGATGGATTTCGTGGACGGGATGCCGATCGACGAGTATTGCGACCGGCAGCAGCTTTCCATCCCCGAGCGGTTGCGGCTTTTTTGCAGCGTTTGCTCGGCTGTCCAGTATGCCCACGAAAAGCAGGTCATTCACCGGGATTTGAAGCCCAGCAACATTCTTGTCACGCCCCAGGGAGTTCCGCGGCTCCTGGATTTTGGCATCGCCAAACTTTTGAACCCGGAACTCTTCCAGGCGCCCCTGACCACGCGAACTGACTGGCGTCCGATGACGCCAGAGTACGCCAGCCCGGAGCAAGTGAGGGGCGATGCCATTACCCCGGCCACCGATGTTTACTCGTTGGGTGTCTTGCTCTATGAGTTGCTAACCGGTCGGCGGCCCTATCGCGGCGTGCGGTCGTCCATGGTGGAAATGGAGCGGCTGATCTGCGAGCAGGAACCGGAGAAACCGAGCACAGCCGCGGGCAGAATCGAAGATGACCAAGGGAGTGACCAACCCGCAACGTGTACACCAGAGTCGGTGAGCGCGGCGCGAGGCCTTCCATTGAACGAACTGCGGCGCAGTCTGAGCGGCGACCTGGATACGGTCGTGCTCAAGGCAATTCGCAAAGAGCCGCTCCTGCGCTATGCAAGCGCGGCCGAGTTTGCCAAGGATATTGAATGCCATCTTGCCGGGTTGCCGGTTCAAGCGCGCAACCCCACCTTAGCTTACAGGGGCTCAAGATTTTTCCGGCGACACAAAGAAGGGACGGCCACCGCGATTGTGGGCTTAGCCTTGGTGGCAGGACTCTTGCTTTGGAAGGCACGATCGCCGCAGACCTCAACTTCGGCGAGACCGTCTGTGAACCAGCAATCCTTGCAGTACCGACCCTCGGTGGCCATTCTTGGTTTTAAGAATCTTTCCCGCCGGCCCGACACGGCATGGATCTCCACCGCACTGGCGGAGATGTTAACCACTGAGCTTGCCGCCGGCGAGAAACTGCGCACAGTGCCCGGTGAAACCGTAGCGCGCACGCGCATAGATCTTGCGCTTCCCGACGCTGAAAGTCTTTCCGCAGAAACGCTGGGGAAAGTGCGGAAAAATCTGGGAACCGACTTTGTGGTCTTGGGTTCTTATCTTGATCTGGGCAAAAGTGCAGACGAACAGATCCGCGTCGATCTTCGGTTGCAGGATACTGCCAAAGGAGAAACGGTTGCAGCCGCCTCGGAAACGGGCACGGCAGCCCAGTTGCTTGAACTCGTAGCTCGTAGTGGAAGGAGGCTTCGCGAGCGCCTGGGTGTCGCGGAAGTCTCCCAGGCAGAGGCCGTCGGAGTGCGAGCCTCGCTCCCTTCCGATCCGGAAGCAATCCGCTTCTATGCCGAGGGCTTGGCAAGATTGCGGGCGTTCGACGCACTGGCGGCTCGCGATCGCTTGGCTCGTGCTGTGCAAGCCGAACCCTCTTACCCGCTGTCCCATGCGGCTTTGGCCCAGGCATGGATGGCCCTCGGCTATCGCACGAACGCGCAGCAAGAGGCAAGTCGTGCGTTAGAACTGGCGGGGAAGCTTCCGCGAGAGGATCACCTCCTGGTCGAAGCGAGCTACTACGAGGCGAATCGGAACTGGGATCAGGCGATCCAGACCTATCAGACGCTAGCGGGCCTTTTTCCTGACAATCTCGAATACGGCGTGCGTCTGGCGGATGCGCAGACGACAGGCGAACGCGCGAACGAAGCTCTCATCACTATCAATCACCTCTACCGTTCTTCACCTCAGGCCCGGGATGACGCGCGCACCAACCTGGCCGAAGTCGAGGCGGACTATTCGTTGTCTGATAATGCGGGTGTAGTCGCTGCTGCGGAAGCGACCGTGAAGAAGGCCGAGAGTATGGGAGCAGGACTCCTGGTGGCGCGAGCGCGCATCTTCCAATGTCGGGCACTGGCGAGCCTGGGGAAGGCTGAAGAGTCCATGACCGCCTGCCAGCAAAGCCAGCAGGCCTACCACGATGCCGGGGATCGTGCCGGCGAATCCAATGCGCTTCACGCCATGGCCGAGGTGCCGATCAATCAAGGTAACCTGGATCTGGCAATGCGATTATACGAACAGGCCCTCTCGCTGGCGCGGGACATTGGGGACAAGAGGGCACTAGGCCGGGAACTCGGCAACATCGGGCTGATCTACACCCAGGAAGGGGACTTCGCTGCAGGGGAGAGAACCTATCACGAGGCACTCGAGAACTTCCGCGAGATCGGCGACAAACATGGAATGGCTGTGGTGACAGGTAATTGGGGCGATTTGTTGCACGCTGAAGGACGCCTGGCGGATGCTCTCGGACAATATCGTGACGCCTTAGTTCTGGCGCGGGAAGTCGGCCATCGCAGCTCCGAAGCGATTGATCTCCAACTCATTGGTGATGTGCTCATGGAACAGGGAGAGCTGAAAGGCGCCATGGAGATGTACCAGCAAGCCGCGAACATTCAGCGCGAAATTGGAGAGAAGAGCTATTACGCGTTTACCCTGACTTCCATCGGCCGTCTGCAGCGCGAGCGGGGGCAGAGCAGCGAAGCAAGAAGATCCTACGAAGAGGCTCTTGCACTCCGTAAACAACTGGGTGAGAAAGGAACGGTCGCGGAAACCAGCGTCGCCTTGGGCGAACTCGATTGTGACGTGGGTAAGCATAGAGAGGCGGAGACTCTGGCGCAGAGCGCCATTGAAGAGTTTCAGATTGAGAAGGAGGTTGATCACGAGATTCAGGCTCGGGCGCTGTTGATCCGGGCCCTGCTGCAGGAGGGCAAGTTGCAGGATGCCGAAAACACGGTCACCGGTACACGGACCATGCTGCTGAAAAGCCGGGACGTAACGGTGAAACTTCCCATGGAACTTGTTCGTGCGCGAGTGAGGGCAGCCTCCAATGATTTCCCCGGTGCCCAGCAAACCGCCGGTAATGCGCTAGCTGAGGCTAGTCGGCTGGGGTTTGTCCCGCTGCAACTGGAGGCCAGGTTAGCCCTCGGTCAGTTTCAATTGCAGGAGGGAGCCACGAAAGAGGGAAAGGCTCAACTGGCGGAGTTAGAGAAGGTCGCCCGTGCCACGGGCTTCGAACGGATTGCCCGCAAGAGTGCAGACGCGGCGGGTTCCCCACCGCAGTGAGTGTTCCGGCCCTTGGTGCTTGTTGGCCGCGTCTTGCGGGTGTTCGCAATCGACTGCCTTGCTGGTTGGGTGATCCTACGGAACTTTTGATTGTGGACCAGGATCCTTCTGATGTGGATTCTTCGGCTGAAACCCCAACGTACAACGCCTTCACCGGGGAAGGGTTCCAGCGGGTCAGACCTTGTTTTGGAATTGTGCGAACAGTGGCTAGGAAGGTTCTGAAGACACGAACCGCGACCCCGAAGACTGGAGATGAGGGAAGGGAGGCACTTCCTGCCACCTGCCGACGTCAGCCTAGCAACCTTCGGCGGCTGGCTCATCCTTCTCCAACCCAGCGGTGGTGGCGTGAATCATTGCCATCCGAGAACCGGGACCGGCAGCCGCCTCGCGTTCTGCGGTGCCATGCGAGAGTCGCTGGTGTTGTCGCGATTGTATCTGGGTACCAAAGTACCCCCGTTCGTGTGCACATTACTGAGTTCTAAGCGAACGGCTGCCGATATGTTTCGCTAGTCGCCCGAATCGGCCTGTGTCGCCAGGAAAGTAAGCGCCCTTTGGACGAGGCTGCCTTGGTCCCGAACGGCCGCGCTTTCCCCGGAGCATGCGCCGGAGAGGTTTCGCGCTTCCATGATCCTTAGCCTATTGATCTCGCACCTCCGAGATGGGGTCTTGGGGGCTTCGGCAGCCCTCGCGGTCGACACCCTTCCGTCTCTCACAGGCCCGGCGTATCGAGTTGTGGCGATGTTTTCGCTGACCGATATTGAACAATGGAGCGGACTGCTTTCCGGCGTTCTCGTGGTCCTTCTCGCATACCAACAATGGCGGCTTTACCAACTCCGTCAGCGGTCCGCTCAGCGCGAAGAGTTGTTTCGCATCGTGGCTGAGAATGCGGCAGACATGATCGCGCTAGTCGATGTGAAAGGCCATCGTCTTTACAACAGCCCGGCGTATGAACGGGTCCTTGGTTACTCCCCAGAGGAGTTGGGGAAAACTTCTGTCTTCGAGCAGATCCACCCCGAAGACCGCTTCAAAGTACTCGACGCATCGAGAGAGGCCCGCCGCACTGGCGTAGGCGAAAAACTGGAGTACCGGATCAAGCACAAGAATGGTGCGTGGCGGGTCCTGGAATCTACGGCCAGCACCATCAAGAACGAACAGGGCGAAGTGGAAAAACTCGTCATCGTTAACCGCGACATCACCGACCGCAAGTTGGCGGAGGAAGCGCTCGAGCACAATTCGTTTCACGATGCGTTGACCAGCTTGCCGAACCGCCGCCTTTTCCTGGATCGTCTGCAACGTTCTTTCTCGCGCGCCCGGCGGAGCCCCGAGTATCGCTATGCCCTGCTCTTCGTGGATGTTGACGGCTTCAAGGTATTCAACGACACGATGGGGACCCGGGCCGGGGACCTTGTGATCAAGGAGATTGGACAGCGACTGGCGACGTGCTTGCGCAGCGACGATACGGTTGCGCGCCCGAAAGGCAAGCTTCCGATCAGCGACATGCTGTCCCGAATGGGCGGCGATGAATTCACGCTCCTGTTGGAGAACATTGGCGACCCGAGCGATGCGATGCGAGTGGCAAAGCGAATTCAAGCAGCGGTTGCCGAACCGTTCCTCGCCGAAGGCCGGGAGGTGCACGCGTCGGTGAGTATCGGGATTGCACTAAGCACGACTGACCATGAACGAGCTGAAGACTTTCTTCAAGACGCCGACATCGCCATGCGTCGGGCCAAAGCCAGCGGAGGATCACGGTGCGAAGTGTTTGACGAGGGTATGCACCGACGTGCACTTAAGCGATTGACGCTCGAGACAGAATTGCAGACAGCTCTCGACCGTGGCCAGTTCCAACTTTACTATCAGCCCATCGTCAAGCTGGAAACGAGGCAGATCGTGGGCCTTGAAGCGCTGCTGCGGTGGCAACACCCGGAGCAGGGAGTCATCTCCCCATACAAGTTCATCGAGGTGGCCGAGAATATCGGTCTCATCGTCTCCATCGGGAAGTGGGCGCTTCGAGAGGCCTGCCGGCAGTTCCAGACATGGCTGTCCGCGTACCCTTCGCTGGGCCCCTTGACCATGACTGTGAACGTCTCTGCTCGCCAGTTCGCGCACGCTCGCTTTGTCGCCGACACGGAATCGGTAATTAAGGAAACCCGCCTCGGACCTTCCCATCTGCAACTGGAAATGACCGAGGCTGCAGCCCTGACCGATCCTAAACTGGCATTTGAAGTCATGACCCAGTTGAAGCGCCTCGGTGTCTGTCTCAGCCTCGGCGATTTTGGCAAAGGCGTTTCGTCTCTTACTTGGCTACGGCGCCTGCCGATCGATGAGTTAAAGATCGACCGCTCCCTGGTAAACGGCATGTCGGCAGAGACCGTCAATCGTGACATCATCCGTCTGATGATCACGTTGACGAGGAGCTTGAAATTGAAGTTGATCGCCGAAGGGATCGAGACTGTCACCCACCTCGAGCTGCTCAAGAAGCTGGGCTGCGAATTCGGGCAGGGTTACCTGTTCTCGCAACCAGTTGACGAGAAGCAAGCGGAACAACTCCTACGACACCAGAACATGCCGGCGAACGCCAGCACCGTAGGGGTGCAGACGTAGAGGTACCTGGGATTGCGAGGGCATCGCCTGACAGGGTGCCGGCTAAGACAGAACTCCTCAGGAAAACAACTGGGTGTAGTACCTGCAGCCAGATCAGCCGCATAGAGCAGGAACCGGACAATACCCGACTCAAGGAAAACTCGTTACCAATGTTGTGGTCGCGTTGTGGGACAAAGATCCCACTCTCAGCTTGGCCGCTCAGACTGCTCTGGAAGCAGCCTTCAATCGGAGGAAGCTTGGTGGTGGCGGCCCCGTTCTTGCGAAGTTAATTGCTGTTCCATGCCGGGCCGAAGCTCTGGGGATGCGAAGACTAGGCGCCCGACCTCACCGTTTGTAACCGATCTTCCGCAACAGGTCGTGCCGCCAGGCGGCGTCTGTGGGCCCCTCCGCGCCTTTGGGGGAACTGCCGTCAATTACTCCCAGTACCCCTTGACCCTGCTCACTCCGGGCCACGACGATCTCGACCGGGTTGGCGGTCGCACAAAAGATCGTACAAACCTCTGGCACGTTCCGGATTGCGCTCAGGATATTGATGGGATAGGCGTTCTGGAGCACGAGCACAAACGTGTGACCCGAACCGAGTGCCTGCGCATTGCGCACGGCAATCTCTTGCAGCGCCTGGTCATTTCCTTCCGACCGCGTCAGGCATGCCCCGGAGCTTTCATTGAACGCCAGACCGAACTTGGCCTGCGGCACCGTGGTCGCGACCGCTTCGTAAAGGTCTTCCACCGTTTTGATGAAGTGCGACTGGCCGACGATGATATTGGCATCGGCCGGAAACTCCATGCGAATGGCCTTCATTTCGAGCATAGCTCTCCTCCGCTCCGTGCTCGACAGAGCACGTGTTATGTGGGGACTGAAGGCCAAAGTGGGGCTTCAAGAAGAAACCGGATGCGTCCTTCCTCTCAATCTCACTTGACTGGCTGTTACCCTTGCCAGTGGGGTTAAGGGGCTTGACACATCCGGCCGATTTTCTTTTACGCTTCGGGAAGCCCAGTTTCAGTGACGCACGTCACCATTCTATTGTGATATCAGAACGCTGTAACGTATTGAAAACGAAGGTCCGTCACTCGCCGTGCCTCGCTTCTTCGCTGTTTCGAAGCTGGGAAGCATTACCGTCACTGACTCTTCACATTGCGACGACAAAACTAAGAACAGGTACTCAGTTACTTATCCCCGGAGCAACAACGAGCGCTGGCGCCGTTTGTGCCGGAGTTCATGAAAAAACGCATTCCGCCAAAGAGCATTGCGACGTGAGGAGGTCCGCATGGCCTTCACCAACTGCTATGGAGACGCGACTCGGGCCGATGCTTACGCACAGCTTGAGTTCGCCAACACGTATTACCTGGCCTACAGAGACCTTCCCGCCATTGTCCGGGATCATGTAACCGGAACGAGGGCGATTGACTTCGGCTGCGGCACGGGGCGCTCGACCAGATTTGTTCGGCAGCTCGGCTTCGATGCGACCGGTGTAAACATCGCGCCGGAGATGATCGCAAAGGCCAGAGAGGTTGATCCCGCCGGGGTTTACCGCCTTGTCAGCGACGATGATCTAAGCGAGCTTCAGGCTAGCGCATACGATCTTGTTCTTTCCGTCTTCACCTTCGACAACATCCCAGGATTCGACACGAAGGTACGCTTGTTCCACGATTTGGGAGCGCTGCTGAATGCGTTCGGGAAAATGATCAGCGTGGTTTCGTCGCCCGACATTTATGTCCATGAATGGGCGTCGTTCTCGACCAAGGACTACTCGGAGAATCGATCCGCGCAATCTGGTGACCTGGTGAGGATCATCACCACTGATTTCGCCGACAGTAGGCCAGCCGAGGACGTTCTGTGGACAGATGAATCGTACCGGGACGTCTACGTCCGTGCTGGCCTTAGACTGGTTGCGACGTACAAACCACTGGCCAAAGGTGACGAACCCTACAAATGGGTGAACGAAACAAAGATCGCACCCTGGGTCATTTATGTGCTCAGGCAAGCGTAAGGTCTTGCCTACAGCCAAGTTGGCCTGCGACGGGGGCCAAGTCAATTTGGCCAGCGAAAGAAATGTATGCGATTTAGTAAACATACTTGACAGTTAATATACTTTACATATACTAAAGAGGAGCGGGGCTGTCGGCGGGACCGTCAAGTCAGCTGCATT